>NZ_JBNPNC010000048.1:0-22049 GCF_050314315.1 Desulfovibrio sp. SGI.102
CTTAATCATAGACAAGAGGACATTTACCTTCTGGTGCTAAAACTGCTCAGAGAAAATCCTCTCAGCTAGTCAAGAGCCATCTTGTTTATTTCATATCCTTTTTTGCAAATAAGCTCAATCTGTCCATGCATCCGGCTTGCGTATTTTTCTCAAAATAACATCTGTTTTCTCAAAGAGATACGTCTTTTTTTCATCACCAGGATGAAATCTTTTTTACCAGGCGAATGAAGCATTTTTCATTGTTGTGATGAGATATTTTTTCTTACCGAACGGCTTGGTAAATAAGAAAAATGCTCCCTGCTCATTACAGGGATGATGCCCTGAACGAATCCTTTGCCTATCTTCCGCATAAGAAGCGGGGAAGTTTGTGATCCCCCGGAACTGCGCAACCGCTTAGCAAGGAAAAAGCCATGAGCGACGAAAACGATTCTTACACGGAAGTCACAAGCACCAGTTGGTTTTCCCGCCTCGGAGATTCCTTCAAGGGGATCGGAACAGGTTTCCTCCTGATCATCGCAGCCACGGCCCTGCTGTGGTGGAACGAAGGCCGCACCGTGCGCACGGGCGATGCCATCGTCGAGGCCCAGCTGGCGACGGAGCCCATGCCCGCCATCACCAAGGTCGACAGCGCCTTCGAGGGCAAGATGGTGTATGCCACGGGTCGTGCCGTCACGAAGGACGAGCTGACCGACCCGGTGTTCGGCGTCAAGGTGAACGCCATCAAGCTGCGCCGCAAGGTGGAATACTACCAGTGGGTGGAGCACCGCAGATCGGAAAAGCGCCAGAAGCTGGGCGGCGGGGAAGAGACCGTCACCACCTACACCTACTCGAGGGAATGGGTGAACCACCCTGTGGATTCCCAGTCCTTCAAGCAGATGGTGGGCCACGAGAACAAGACCCGCATCCAGACTGAAGCCGCGGACTGGCTCGCCCCCAACGTGACCTTCGGCGCCTACCGCTTCCCTGCCTTCCTGGCCCGCTCCATCGGCGGTGAGAAGCCTCTGGACATTTCCTTCACCGATACCCAGCGCGCCGAACTGCAGAAGGCTTTCTTTGCTCCCAATGCCAGCCTGGATGCATCCCAGGTGGTGGGCCAGCAGGGTGCCAGCATGATCCACACCCAGACCAACACCATCTATGTGGGCCGTGAGCCCGGTGCCCCGTCCATCGGTGACGTGCGCGTGACCTTCTTCGAGACCCCGGCTGCCGAGGTCTCCATCCTCGCCAAGGTGAACGGCGATACCTTCGTTCCCTTCCGTGCATCCAACGGCAACACCTTCTCCCGCCTCAGCATGGGCATACAGGACATGAACAGCATGTTCGACGCCGCCAAGAGCGGCAATGCCACCATGGCCTGGATCCTGCGCGGCCTGGGCCTTGTACTGTGCGTCACCGGTTTCGGCATGGTCTTCGCCCCCCTCAAGGTCCTCGCCGACGTCATCCCCCTGCTGGGCAGCATCGTGGGCGCCGGTACGGGCCTGGTGGCGGGTCTGCTGGGCACCGCCTGGTCGATGGTCATCATCGCCATCGCCTGGATCCGTTTCCGTCCCGTGCTGGGTGCCTGCCTGCTGGGCGCGGCGCTCGTCCTGGTGATCCTGCTGTTCGTCAAGGGACGCATGAAGAAGTCCGCCCCCACCGCCCCGGCCCAAGATCCCTCGGAACCGGCTCCGCGCTCCTGACGGAGTCGCCCCCTCAACCCCAAGGAGCAAGACATGAAGAAGCTCATCCTGGCACTCTTTGTCCTGCACGCCTTCTGTGCGACGGCATGGGCAATGGAGCTCAAGTGGGACAGGTACTACGTGTATTGCACCGCCAGCGGCAGGCCTGAGGTCGGCAACGGCAACCAGGTCTAGAACTACCTGAGGAGCTTCGGGAACAATCCTTCCGTCGACCTGATCACCTATCCCGGTTTCAAGGACAAGGCCAAGGCCGACGCTTATGCCCGCTCCCTGCGCGGCAGATGCCCGAAGAAGTGATGCCGTCCCCGGTGGCGGCCCGCCCTCACCCCCCAAAGACATTTGGACAACGCATTCCATAAAAAAGCAGGAGGAAGCCCTATGTCCGTAAAGAACATCCTTTGCACCATGTTGGCCCTGGGCCTGAGCGTCTCGGCGGCCTACGCGGCGCCTTCCGTCAACCGTTCCGGCTCTTCCGTCATCGTGAAAGAATCCCTTACCGATGAAGGCCTCAGCCAGGCCAGGGAGATAGCCGGCAGCATCAAGACGCCGGAGTTCAAGCTCGAGGGCGTCAAGGATGCGGACCTGGCCAAGTTCTGCCAGGCATTCCCCAATGCCAGCCGCCTCAGCGTCAAGGGTGGCCTCACGAGCATCGCTCCTGTGGCAGGGCTCAAGAACCTGACCTATTTTGAGCTGGAAGCCAACAATGTGACGGATATGTCGCCCCTGGCCAAGCTCACGCAACTGACCAGGATCAGCCTGAAGAGCGAGAAGATGGGCCCCGACCTCAAGTGGATGACGGGTCTGACCGCCCTCAGGGAGATCGAGATCAACGCCGGCAGCGCCCTGACCTCCTTTGAAGGCTTCCCCGCTCTGAAGGGTGATCCCCGCGTGGCCCTCAACGGTGCCTCTCCGGCCGACCTTTCGCCGCTCAAGTCCCTGGGCAGCTCCAAGCTCGAACTGAGATACTGCACCATCCAGGACCTGTCGCCCCTGGCCAGTATGCCCAACCTGCGCGAACTGAGCCTCTATGGCGCCACGGTGAAGGACTTCAGCCCCCTGGCCAAGTGCGCGAAGCTGAAGCAGCTCTCCTACTATGCCGTCAAGGATGCCGACTTCTCCACCCTGGCCGCGCTGAAGCAGGTCACTGAGCTCGATGGCGGTCTCACCAAGCTGGACAACATTGCCTTTGTGGCCGAACTTCCTGCCCTGCGTGAGTTCGACATGTTCGCCGAATACGTGACCGACTACTCCCCCCTGGGTGCCTCCAAGGTGGAGAAGCTCCAGATCTGGAACATGCGTGCTCCCGACTGCGACCTGAGCGGTGTGGCCAAGGCCAAGACCCTGAAGGACCTCCGGCTCTGGGGGGTGAACGGCGCCACCAATTCCGCCGCCCTGGCCAACCTGACGGAACTGCAGAAGTTCACCATCGCTTCGTCCTACAATGAAAAGAAGGGCGATCCCTTCGACATGGCTGCCGCCAAGGGCTGGGGCAAGCTGAAGGAAATGAGCATCAGCGGTACCAAGGTCGTGAACTCGGGCGAGATGGCCGGCTGCACCTCCCTGACCAAGCTGACCCTGATCCGGGTCAACAAGGAAGGCGAACCCTTCAGCCTGGCCGGCGTGGCCAAGATGCCCGGCCTGAAGAGCATTACGATCAATGACAGCCAGATCGCCAACTTCGAGGCCCTGGCCGGCTGCACCGAGCTCACCACCTTTGAGATGAAGAAGGCTGCGGGCGTCACCAGCCTGGCTCCCCTCAAGTCCCTGCCCAACCTGAAGCGGGTGGTCGTCTCCAAGGGCGCCTTCCCTGAGGCCGAACTGGGCGGCTTTGCCCAGACCGTGAAGGTCGAACAGCGCTAAACCACAGCAAGGGGCCGCAAGCGACAGGCCTGCGGCCCCTTGCCGGTCCAGTAACCAACAAGGTCTCCAGCCTTCCCCGGGGAGGACACCATGCCGTATCTGTCCCATCACGTGGCAACAGTCTGCACAGCGCTCCTGTTCCTTGCCCTGTCTCTGGTGCAGGGGGGCTGTTCACCCGCGCGGCATGCCTCCCCGGCGGAAGGCGCTCTTTCCCTGACCATCCTGCATACCAACGATACCCATTCCCACATCGCGGGCATCAACAAGTACGGCAATGCCTGCTTCGATGACACGGATTGCCGCGGCGGGCTGGCCCGCATCGCCACCGCCATCCGCACGGCCAAGTCGCAGAACGACAATGTCATCGCCCTGGATGCCGGCGACCAGTTCCAGGGGACCCTTTTCTACAGCGTGAACAAGTGGCCCATGCTGGCCGAGCTGGACCAGCACATGCCTTACGACGCCATGACACTGGGCAACCACGAATTCGACGAAGGCTGTCTGGAGCTGACGCGCTTTCTGGCAGCCCTCCCCTTTCCCGTGCTGGCAGCCAATCTGAAGCCTGCAAAGGGCTGCCCCATGCTCAAGGGCAACTATACTCCCTACACCCTGCTCACGGTACGCGGGCAAAAGGTGGCCGTGGTGGGCATAGCCAACAACGAGGTGGTGAGCCTGGCCGCCGCCTGCCCCCGCACATTTTTCGAGGATACGGCCGCCTGCCTGCAAAGGACGGTCAGGGATCTGGAAGCGCAGGGCGTGAAGCACATCATCGCCCTCACCCATATCGGCCTGCCCGAAGACAGAAAGCTGGCCCGCAGCGTGGACGGCGTGGACATCATCGTGGGCGGCCACAGCCACAGCTATCTGGGCCCTGATTCCGAAGAAGGCCCTTACCCCATTATCGAACGTTCCCCCTCGGGGCAGCCTGTACTGGTGGTCACTGCCAAGCGTGCCGCGCAGTATCTGGGCGAACTCAATGTCATTTTTGACGCACAGGGCGTTCCTTTCCGCTGGAACGGTGGCGCACGGGAGCTTGCTGCCCCGGAAACGCGCGATGCGGAAACAAGCGCTCTGGTGCAGAAGTATGCCGCCAGCCTGGACGAATTCCGCAACCACAAGGTGGGCAGCCACCATCTTTCCCTGCCTGACGGCATAGACGCCTGCCGGGAGGACGACTGTCTGGGGGGCAGCCTCATCGCTGACGCCATGCTGGAATACGCCCGCCCCTTTGGCGGCCAGGTGGCCCTGTGCAATGGTGGCAGCGTGCGTGCCGCCCTGCCCTCGGGCGATATTTCCCGGGGCGACCTGCTCAGCGTCATCCCCTTCGGCAATACGCTGGTGATGCGCGAGATCACGGGAGAACGACTGCTGGCAGCTCTTGAACACGGCGTTTCCGAAGAAGGCGGCCAGGGCCCGCGCCTGCTGCACACCGCGGGCCTGCGCTATGTGGTCGACGCCGCGCGTCCGGCGGGTTCCCGCATCGTCAGGGCAGAGATCCTGAACGAAAAGGACACGGGCACGCCCCTCGATCGCAAGGCCCGCTATGTGATCGTCACCATCGAGTACCTGGCGCGCGGCGGGGATGCGTATGAGATGCTCAAGGACAGCAAGGTGATCCCTTCGCCCGAACCCATCGATATCACGGTGGTGGAAGACTACCTGAAGAAGCATTCGCCCCTGCCCCAGCCTGAGGGCGAGCGCATCATTCGCCAGTAGACGGCCCCGGAAACAGCGGGCACCGGATCTGTCCGCACCGGTAATGCAAGTATCTCGACGGGTTCTCCCAAGGAGGATCTCCATGAACAGCGCACAAAGCATGCCCCCTGACCTGCCCATGCTGGGTTTCCCGGAGTCCGTTGTCCGCTGCCTTAGGAAGTACGCCACCTTCCGCGGACGTGCCACGCGGACGGAATACTGGTGGTTCTCCCTGTTCAATACGCTCCTCGGCATGGTGGTCTACGCCGCGGTCCAGCACCTTATGGGCACGGAAGCAGCGGATGGGGCCGCAAGTATCGTCCAGCTCGCGCTCTTCCTGCCCATGCTTGCCGTGGGTGTGCGGCGTCTGCACGACATCGACTTCCGCGGCTGGTGGATGCTGCTGGGCCTGACCGGCGTGGGCATCATCCCCCTGATCATCTTTTTCTGCCTGCCCGGCAAGGCCGCGCCCAACCGCTTCGGCGCCCGTGAATACGGGGCACAGGCGGGAATGACGCCGGAGCAGCAGGCAGCACAGCAGCCTGGACCCGTCGCGCAGACAGCGCCGGTACCCCAGACGGGACCGGCAATGCAGACCGCACCGGTGACGGAGGCCGCACCTGAACAGCAAGTGACAGCGGCAGCGCGGACCGCGCCGGTGACACAGCCTGAAGAGGCTTTTCCGCCAGCGACGGAAAAGCCGGCGGAGAAGGGCCATAGGCGCCTTGTGGGCATGCTCCTGTGCCTGTTCTGTCTGGCGGGCCTGAGCCTTGCCACACCGTCGGCCGGGATCGCAGCCGACGCGGGCCAGTCTGCTTCCGTGGCCTCGAACCCGGCCGCGCCCGGCGCCTCTTCCGCATCCTCCTCCCCCTCCTCCGGGCAGGGCATGGAACAGGGCATCCAGGAAGCCTTCGGCGGTCTCATCTCCGTCATGGGGGAGGCCATCGGCGGCATGACCAGGGGCATGCAGGAAGGCGCTCGCGACCTGCAGGCCCAGCTCGACGGTTCGGACGGCACACGTGTCATCAGCAGCGGTAAGGATCTGGCGGCCCTGACCGAAACGCGCGTGCTCAAGGCCGAACAACTGGAAGACCGCTCCTGGCGCATCACACTGGCCGTCCGGAACCCGCAGGAATTCCCGGTGCGTCTGGCCGGGCTTACGGAGAAACAGCAGGTTCTTCTGCTGGATCAGGAAAATTTTGTCTACGAGCAAACCCCCGTCGGAGAACGCCTTATGACAGTACCGGAACGGGCCGCACAAAAGCTGACATTCTTTTTCCCTGAACTGGATGGTTCCACGCCCAAAAACATACGGCTGTACGGCATGGATTTTGCCGTGCCTCACCCCATCGAGGTCCGTACTATATCCCAATAAACAACCGACAGACCATATGGGAGGCTCCCTTATGTCAATCCGTCTGTTCCCTTACTGTTTTGTTCTGCTTCTGGCAGCATTCGCTCCGGGCGTGCCCGGCATCGCAGCGGCAACCACTGAGTTCATGGTCCTCAATGACTATGCGCAGGCCTGGGCAGACAAACAGAAATGGGTATATGAAGGTATGCAGGAAAGCGATGAGCCAGTTCCTCACAGGGAAGGCGATGCATGGAATCAAGAGGACAGCTCAGGTCTCACGGTTCTTGATTATGCCCTGTTAGGTGCTTCCGCACAGGAACTTGGTGCTGTTCAGTCTATGGTCCAGCTTGGTGCGCGCCCAGGCACCGGAAAAGCGGAAGCGTATCTCGGCCCGCCTCTGAATCTGGCCAGACTGGCTGTTCGCAAGGCTCCTTTGGAGGAATGGCGCAGCACCATAAACTTTGGCGGAACGAACGAAATACTACCGAACGGTTTCACCCCCCTGCTGTGGGCGGCCGTGTTCCAGCCGGACGCATCGGTACTGCACGCGCTGATAAAAGGCGGAGCAGATCCGAAGAAGGGACTGCCCGAAGAGGCCGGAGGACAGAACATTCTGCACATTGTTGCTGAACAGGGATGGGATCCTCAGGCTGTCCATATCCTCATCGATGCAGGTCTGGATGTCGATGCCGTGACCAATCCCCAGATGATGGGGGAAACTCCCTTCATGGTGGCCGTCCGCAGAAACCAGAACCCGCAAGTTATCAAGGCCCTGCTGGAAAGAGGCGCAGATACGGAAGTCCGGGACAGCCAGGGACAGCGTGCATGGGAAGGGTTATGGCCCGAGCGTGAAGCCTGGCTGAAGGATGCCGGTCTGGGCTGGCTGTGGGACAATGCTGCGCGGCAAAAGCGGGCGAAGAGAGAACGTTCTGGTGGACAAGCTGCATCAGGTATTGCCCCCCCCAACCCCGCTTCCACCAGCGTTGAAGGGCAGACGCAGAATGCGCTCATGGACACGAATGCTCCGGGCATTCAAGCCCCGCTTGTCAGCAACGCCATGCCGGACGAGAGCATGTCTGTACAGGCTCTGATTACGGACAGCGACAGGATGGGAACCAACGTGCGCGATGCTCCCTCCGGCAAAATCATCGCTACCATCCCCTTCCCGGTCAATAACGAGCTGCCCGATGATGAGAAGCTGACGCGGCGTGTAGTCACACTTCTGGAAGAGCGGAAAGGTTGGTTCAAGGTTCTCTACTATGGCGACAAGCAAGGCTGGATGCACAAAAGCGTGCTGGGTGCCTATGCCTGCGCAACCGAGGATGGGGATGCCCGCCTGAAAGCCAACCCCGATTACAATGCCCCTAAGGTGGCCATCCTGCCCACGGATACGCCCCTGCGTCTTCTGAGTGTGCGCGGCGCTTGGCTCAAGGTCTCCTGCACCACCAAGACGGGGCGAAACGTCAGCGGCTGGCTGCCGCCGGAATGTGTATGGGCAAATCCCTATCGGCATAAATGGCGCTGAAAGCCCGATAACACTCTAAGCAAGAGGCAAGAATGCATCTCTCCCTGTTCTCACTGGTGCCGGCCTTTTTTCTTCTTTTCCTGCCTACGCCCTGTTCAGCCAAAAATCTGGATAGTGTGCGTTCCTTCTCCTACATTGTTTCCGGCATGATGGCACCTCAATCTTTCCATGTATGGACGACCAGAGACGGCAAAGTCATGATGCAGGTGAACTACAAAGGGAAAAAATATCGCCGGGAAGCCAATGGCTGGGTGCTGGAACACTTATCTATTCTTGCCGCACACCACAACATTATTGCCTGGACCGATCATCGGGACAAACCACTTCCCGATGGCATATATGCATTGGATGAAGGATCCTATTCACTAAATGTCCTGTGGGATTCGGGACAGAATCTATCCATCTCAGGCCGGACTCTGCCGCAAGGCTCCCAGGCTTTTATCTCGGATCTTATGGATTTGTGGGAAAAAACTGTACAGCGCTATCCCTATGAACCTCCAAAGGAAATACATTCTGACAAGATCCGCTTTTTCTCATTTCATGAACACTTGGAACAAAACGAAAACACATGGCTGATGCTATGCGCCCAGGATTTATCTTCTCAGGTAAACGTCCGGATCTGCCGTGGGAACATAGCTGGCAACAAGGAGTATTACAAGACTGCCCCCCTCTTTCTGCAAAAGCTGAATGGACTAATCAAGCGGCACAAGCCAAACCTCTGGAACGATAAGGCCAAGGCCGCACAAATGGATAATGATGCAACGGCCGTCCCTTACGTGACTTTTTATGTGGAGTATTATCCAGAGCAAGATGATGCACCGGATAATGAATACTATATTCACAATTATGGAGATGCAACACCTATGGAGATTATTGATATTGTGTTTAATCCTACTGAATATCAAGGATATATACATTTTAAGAAGGAACTCCTCGCGCTATTTGAAAACGTAATGCAGAGCAAGAAATACCGTTATGGAGAATAGGAGGGAAATATGATGAAAACGAGCCTGATTCCTGCCCTTGTGGCACTCATGATCACTTTGGGCATGATGAACACAGCCTATGCGACATCACAGACCGGCCTGCCCGCGCCCCTGTCTGTAAGGGAAGCCCCGGATCTCCTGAACAAGCTGACCGTTGGGGCGTATGAGCTGACCGTCACCTCCAATCAGGACTACACTGTCAAGCTGCTTGTCGCAGCCCAAAAAACTCTGAGGAACTTCAGCATCATAGCCATTGAGTATGTGCCCAACAAGGATCCCAATGATACGACCATCAGATTCAAAAAGACAAAGATGCTTTATACCCTGCCACTGTTCAGTCCGGACAAGCCCCTCTATGCTCTTGTCGAAATGATAGGCAGCATACCCAATATCGGGTTTTCCTATGCAGCTGAGGATGGTACAACCCCTGTTTTTTCCCTGAATTACAACGGAAATGACGGCTCTCTGCACCTGTATCCCGTGAACATCGTGAATGAAGAAATGGAGTAGACATTATGATTACTGTCATCATCATAGTAGGTATTGCCCTAACGATCGCCATAAGCCTCATTCTGCTCTATAACGGCATGGTGAATGGAAAAAATATGGTGGATGAGGCATGGAGCGGCATCAGTGTCCAGCTCAAGCGCCGTCATGACCTGGTCCCCGTGCTGGTCAATTCCGTCAAGGGATACATGACCCACGAACAGGAAACTCTCACCAAGATCGCCGAGCTGCGCGCCCAGGCTGTTTCCGCCTCTTCTTCCGGCTCGCTGTCGTCCATCGCAAATGCGGAAAATCAGCTGATGGGAGCCTTGCGTTCCCTGTTTGCCGTATCGGAAAACTATCCCGATCTGCGCGCCAGCGAAAACTTCATGCAGCTCCAAGAACAGCTTGCCCTGCTGGAAGATGAGATCCAGCTGTCCCGCCGCTACTACAACGGCACAGCCCGCGACCAGAATAATCGTGTGCTGCAGTTTCCCGGCAATCTGGTGGCTCGCGCCTTCGGCTTCGGCAAGATAGAATATTTTGAACTGGCCGATCCCGCAGAAGCGACTGTGCCGGAAGTGAAGTTTTAAGACATGTGTCGCGTCATTTTGCTTCTTCTATGGGCGGTGATGCTCCCCCCAGCAGTCGTAGCACTCGGGGCGGAAACTCCTCTCTCTTCCGCCCCATCCCCGGACATGCCTTCCTGCTTTGCCCTTATCCAGGTGGCTCCCGACGGAGAGTTAACCATTATCGAGCGGCTGAAGGGCTTTGGTCCTTCCGTGGAACGTCCTCTGAGCAGTGGGGCAAAGATCTACGGCAGTCTCGCCCCCTTCGTACAGGAATCGGATATGGAGCTGGTGTCAGTCACAGCCGATGGCAAGCCCGTCACTCCCAGCGTGTATGTGAAGGAAAAAGACAATAGCCGCCACGTGCGTCTTATAGCCCAGGACAAAAGCCTGTCCGTGCACGAATATACCCTGAAGTACAAGGCTAGAGACAGGATTCTTTTTCTCTCCAACGTGGATAGACTGGACTGGGATATCTGGGGCACAAGTCGGCACAATAGTAGCCCCCTTAGGCTTTCCTGCGCCATAGCCCTGCCGAAAGGAGCGATCGTCAGCAAGCAATGGTCCCGGCTGGGGCATACAACCATGGGGCACAGACCCGTCACCCAATGGATCAACAAGGATGGGGTGGCCTTCTTCCGAGGTGAAGAGCCCATGATGGATACTGAACACTTTGTCGTTTCCGTGGAATGGAACAAAGGCGTCGTCACCTCCGATGGGTCAGAAGAAACGCTCTCCACCGTCAAAAGCACCCTGTGGGGCGTCTTTGCCCTGCTCCTGCTCCTGTGCGGCGGGATCTGGTTCAAGTTCGGCAAGAACCCGCGCCCCAAGGTCTCCATCCCGCTTTTCTATCCGCCCCTTGGTCCGGACGGCAAAACGCTCTCTCCGGCAGCCGTGGCCTATATCCGCGAGGCGGCCATGCTGACCTCTCGCGGTTTTTCCGCGCTCCTGCTGAACTTGGCGACCCAGAAAATGGTGGATATGACTGGCACAGGCAGTCGCACGGATCCCTATGTCCTGCGGACAAGCAGTGAGATCATGAAGCGGACCTCCATAGACAGTTACGGCACCGAAAACAGGAATACCGGCCCAAAAGGAGAGGAAAGCAGCCAGCACAAACGCCGCATCTGGGAAGACCTCCTGAAGCGGGGTCGTGGTTTCGACATGGCAGAGCGACGCTGCCTACGGAAGCTCTTTCCCACCCGCCCGCCCCAGCCTCTTGAAGTGGGCAGGAAAAACGCCTGGAAGGTGGCCGAGGCCCGCTCCACATCCTACGAGGCCCTCGCTTCCCAGTACCGCGACATGTGGCAAATAAACGGGACCCTAGTCAGCCTGATGTTCATCCTTTGTTATGGCGGGGCACTCCTGGCTCAGGGTGCCCTCTGGCTCAATTTTGGTGCTGAGGACATCCCTGCAGTCCTGGCCGCCTTCAGCCTGACGCTCGGCCTCACCTTCTTGACCCATCGTAGCACACAGTATGCAGTCAGCATCCTGGTCCGCTGGCAGGAAATGGGTTACCTCAACCTGCTCCTTCTGGGAGTCTATATACTGCTCGTGCCCGTCATGCTGGTGTATGACGTCATCCTCGACGAAAGCATGTCGGACTTTGCCCTTTACCCGTTCATGCACAGCTGGAGTGCGCTGCGCCCCCTGCTCTGGCTGGGATTGATGGGCTATCTCCTCTGGCTGACCCGAAGCATTACGGAAGTATTCTTAGTCCCCTTAAAGATTCTGGGCTTCCTTTTGCTTTTCTTTGTGGTGGGAGGGACACTCTTCTGGGCCAACAGTTTTATGGGCAGCGGCAATCTGGCCTTTATGGGCATTCTGCTTCTGCCTATGGTCTTCATGCCTCTCATGAAGCGACCTGCCCCCAAGGCCGCGCAGATTCTGGCGGAGATCGAAGGTCTTGCCCTGTATCTGGGGACTGCAGAAGCATCGCGTCTCAACACCTTTAATCCGCCGGACCGGACACCGGAAGAATTCCACCGTTTCATGCCCTACGCTGTGGCGCTGGGACTGGAAAAGGCTTGGGGGGCACAATTCGCCACCTCTCTGGCGGATCTGCAGTTCCGCGGCAGTTCCCTGCAGAGGCTGGCCGAATACGAGCACCGCATGCAGGGGAGATAGCACTGTTTGGCACATGACGTATGACCGATTCTGGCGAGGATATCGTGATGGATACCAGTCCGGGCATGAAAAAAGGAAACATGGGGCTGTGTCACAGACAAGAGTGACATTCGCAATAAAGTTCCAGGGAATAGTGAAACCACGCTATCCCGAAATCGGATTATCTGACACGTCACCAGACTTGATGACATAAAAACAAATCCCGCTTTTATGCGATGGAATAATACCCCCTTACAGGAGTGAATGAACATGAAAGCCAACATGGCATTGCCTGCAATAACCCTGCTGCTTTGTTTAATCATAGGCAACTCAAGCGTTAGCCTGGCAGGTGATTCCGGTGAAGAACGTACTATCCCTGTCATAGAATGGGGATGCTGGTCGTGTAATAAACGAGTTTTTACGTTTACTCCTGACAGTCTCGACGGAAAGATCATCCAGCACAAGGATCCCAATTATCAGCAATCAAAGTGGATTATACTAAAGACCAGAAGTCCCATAAAAAAATGCGAAAAAATGTTTGATGGGGCACACATTTTTGACAAAAAAAGAGAATTCATGACTTCCGGATATACCATTATGACACAGGCCGACAGTTTTGTGGTCATAAAAGGAGGTTCGGCCATCAAGGCACAGATCAACAAGGTTCAATGTGTGGGGTGCCAAAAAGGTGCCTATGCCTTTGCAGGTGACGATCTGGACCAATGGGGGGTTTTATCCATGAGCGAAGTGCCTGCCGTCTTTGCCATGAAATCCGGATCCAAGATAGGAACCTGTGGTAAAATAAGGCTCCCTTATGGAGGCTCTTTCTTAGGACCTCACTTGTTTGATCTAAAAGGAACTGTTTCCATGTCGTCAGATACTGTTTCACAAAATTTTGGCTCCTTTCTGTGCTCAGATTGATAGCCATACTTGCAGGAAAAACGTATGAGAACACAACTTTTTTTAATCATGTCCCTGCTTATCATGGGCATGTGCCTGGATCCGTATTGCATCTCGGCCAAACCATTAAAAGAAAAGAATACTGTTGCCTCAGCGAAAGGTCTTCCATCAACCTATGCAGACTTTAAAGAGCGCTGCCATACTGTCGCCGTCACCCCTGAAGGGGCTGTCAAAATGTATTTTGACGCCGTATTCTGCTACCTTGATCCCAATCGCCGGACGGAAGCATCCAAGATGCTGCGCTATATTATGCACGCCGATGCCAACTGGGAAGGGAACCAGCGGCATGTCACCTTCCTGCGCCGCCTGAAGGATCCCTCCCTGCACTATATCTTCAGGAGCTTCGCGGCGGGGACCAGCCCCGAGAACGGTTACCGCATGTCTCCCGATGCTTACCGGCTGGTCTTTACCAGAAAGGACCGGCAGCAGGATTATACCCGCGTGTTCCTGCGTTCGTCCGGGGCCGACTCGGACCGCCGGGTCTGGGTCAAGCAGTATCCTGACGGATTCTGGTACGTCATCAACAATGCGGACACGTACGCCAAGGTCCGTGACCCTGCGGTCTCTGGCATGGGCAACAGCCATGATGCCGATTTCGACGTCACCGCGCCGGCGCCCCAAGCCCCGCCTGCGGAAGTCTCCGCTCCTGTGGCAACACGACCGGAACCTGCGGAAAGCGTTGCTCCACCGGAGGCACAGCCGCAGTCTTCGGAACGTTCCGCTGCGCCGGCACGACCGGCACCTCCAGAGACTGCCGGCCCTTCGGCAGCACAGCCGCAGCCTGCGGAAAATGCCTCTTCTGCGACGGTACAGCCACAGTCCGTGGAAGCTACCTTGCCTCCGGTGGCCCCGCCTGCGGAAGGCGGCGAGGCGGAGATGTCCACCTGGTAGCATGGGCAAAAGGAGATAACGATGAAGAAGACCTGGCTCGTCCCGTGCTGCGCGCTGGGCATGCTCCTGTACGCGGGCACGGCCCACGCCGCTTTCTGGCAGATCCTGCGGGATACCCCCGTACGCGCCGATGCGACCGTTGGTGCCAAAGTTCTGGGTACGGCCAAAAAGGGCTGGATCGTGAGTGACATGACCGGGGATGGTTCCAGCCCGCAGTGGATCAGGATGGTGGAGTTCCAGACGAAGTCTGGCGAAGGCATGGCCTATGCCCACTTTCTGTACAAGGTCCCGGATGCCTACATCAGCGCCGCGGACGTGGTGCAGGTGGCTGACGGGGACGGGACTCCCCTGCAGCAGGCCGGGGCCGCATCCACCGCAACTGCTGTGGCGGCACAGGGCGTGCGCGTGGAGCGCATGGTCGCGCCCCAGGTCACGGCTATGGCCTGCAACGGCGCCGTGGACGAAGCCGCCCTGAAAACGGCCCTGGATGCCTGGATAGAGGCATGCAATGCCGTCCTCGGCAGACTGGAAAGCATGGCGCCCGACGAGGCGGCCAGGGGGATGCTGGCCTGGACAGATGAGGCCCCCTTTGATCCCGCGAGCATCGGGGACATGGACAAAAGCATGGAGGCTCTCCTTGGCCGTTGGATGAGTGCCCGGTACGGCCATCCCCAGACCCCGCTGGGCGCCGATGACCAGAAGGTGCTGGCCCTGTTAGCCGCGTATGGACTGGTCCCGCAGATGGCCGAAGGCATCACCTTCTTCGCGGCCGACGTGAGCGCCCTGCGCAAGAGGGTCAGCTTCGAGCCTCCGGTGGCCGCCTATAGCGACTATATGTCCCTGCGGGACAGCCAGCCGTCCGTCCTGTTCACTGATGGCGGTTGCCGCTATCCCGTGAAGGAGATGGGCACCTGGGCCGTGCAGTGGGAACGCTACCTGAACACGGTGCCTGCCGACAGCGTGTATTTCAAAGAAGGCAAAAAGCGGTACCTGGAATTCATGACCCACATCCTGTTCAGCGACCTGCCCAACACGCCGGCCTTCCCTCGCTACAACAAGAACAGGATGGAAAAGACGTGGATGGCGGCGTTGCAGAGCGTGGCTCTGGAGAACCCCGGTACACAAACGTCCACCCTGATCACGGAATTCCTTGGCAAGATCAAGGCCAACGACAACAGGCTTTCCGCCGCATATGGAGAAGCCCTTTGGAACAAGATGCGCTCACCGTCCTTTCCTCGGACGAAATAGGCAAGGAGGACAAAGATGAGGATCCTTACCCATATGATGTTGGGCATGGCCATGCTGTGCATGCTCTGCGTAACCAGTGTCCAGGCGGCCCAGCAGAAAGAAAAGGTCCTGCTGGATACGGATATGGTCGAAATGTTCGATGACGGGGTCGCCCTCATCATGCTGGCCAATGCGCCGGGCATCGACCTGCTGGGCGTGACCTGCGTCACCGGCAACAGCTGGGTACAGGAGGGCGTGGCCTACAGCCTGCGCCATCTGGAGATCGAAGGACGCAACATCCCTGTGGTGGAGGGCATGCGCTACCCCCTGCGCCCGCAGCGGCACGAGCTTTTCGAGATGGAGCGTACCCAGTTCGGCATGGGGCATGACGCCTGGCTGGGCTCGCTGGGCCGTCCGGAACCCGCCAGCTGGCAGGACTTCTATAAGCAGCAGTACGGCAGGGAAGCGCAGTTCGAGCCGCTGAACACGCATGCCGTCAATTTCATCATCGACACCATCCGGGCCAATCCCCATGAAGTGACCATCGCCGCCATCGGTCCCTGCACGAACCTGGCCGCCGCCATCCGCATGGCTCCGGACATCGTGCCCCTGGTCAAGCGCGTGGTCTACATGGGCGGCAGCTTCTTCCAGCCCGGCAACGTGACCCCGGCGGCGGAATTCAACTGGTGGATAGACCCCGAAGCCGCCCAGATCACCGTGCGCTCCCCCTTCAAGGAGCAGATCGTGTTCGGTCTGGACGTGTGCGAAAAGGTGCTCTTCCGCAAGGCCCATTATGACCGTTTTCTTGCCAGCCTTGGCAAGAGCCCCCAGGCCGATATCCTGAAGAAGACCTTTGTGGGGCAGACCTTCGCCAAGGACGCCAACTTCACCCACTTCGTCTGGGACGTGCTGGTGGCTGCCGCCATCATCGATCCCGGCATCATCACTGCGGAAAAGACATGCGCCATCGACGTCAATACCCAGTACGGCCTGTCCTACGGGCAGTCCCTGGCTTTCCCAAAGTTCGCCGCCTCCGGCTGCGCCAAGGTCCGTATCGTGACTGATATCGATCAGGAACGTTTCTGGAACATGGTCAACGACAAGACGTACTGGAAGTCCGCCCGCTGATGCTCCTCCCCATGGTCAGGCAGGCGAAGCCCTCTGTGACAGTTCCATAACATCCCTCACGCCCACCAACGCGATAGTCCTGGAGGAATGAAGACATGAAAAAGCCCCTCTTCGCCTGTCTGGCCTTACTTTGCGGTATGCTCCTGTGCGCATGCGTCCCCACGCTTCCCCATTCGTCCAGGTATGCCGCGCTTCTCGATCCCCTCATGAACAGCGGCAGGACGACATCCATTGACGCCCCGGCGGGACTGCCCGCGAACTTCAGCGAGTTCAAGTCGCGTTGCCAGTCCGTTGCCCGGAGCCCTGAGGGCGCTGTCAAAATGTATTTTGACGCCGTCTTCTGCTACCTCGAGCCCGGTCGCCGGACGGAAGCCTCCAAGATGCTGCGCTACATCATGCACGCTGATGCCGGCTGGGAAAGCAGCCAGAGGTACGTGACCTTCGCACGCCGTCTGAAGGACCCCGCCAGCCACTACATATTCAGAAGTTTTGCTTCGGGAACGAGTCCTCAAAACGGCTACCGCATGTCGCCCGAGAATTATTCGCTGGTCTTTTCCGGCAAGTCGAACGAGGCCGACTATGTCCGGGTCTTCCTGATCTCATCAGGGTCTGACAGCCGCCGTATAGTCTGGGTCAAGCAGTACCAGGACGGACTCTGGTATGTCATCAACAATGCAGATACCTATATGAAGGTACGCGAACCTGCCAGCTCCCGTCCTGACAACAGTCATGACGCGGATTATGACAACAGGCGATGAAACAGGAGGCGATATCACGGCATGTCCTTCCTGACGGATCATGTCCCATGATATCGCCTCTGCGTTTCCTCTGTGCTGATGGATGGTTACCCTGCCCTCCGGCATCGATGGCAGCGGGAGAACAAGGCCCAAGATGTTTTCCCCGGAAAGCCGCATGGCTTCCAGCTCAGTCCTGCAGGATCTCCGCCAGACCGTTCCGCTTCAGCCAGGATATGCGCCCTGCGGGCAGACCGTCCCCGGCCCGGTTGCCGTCCATGTCGCACAGGCCCGGGTCCGCGCCCTGCTGCAGCAGCAGGCGAATGACCTTCGCATCAGGGCTGACGTTGCGCACGGCGAACATCAGGGGACTGTACGCACCGAAGTCCTTCCCGGTCTGCCCATTGACGGGCAATCCCACGGACAGCAGGAAGCGGATGGACTCGGGACTGCCCTGCCCCGAACAGGCCACATGCAGGGCATTGGACAGGCTGTCATCGACCGCCCGTACGTCAGCCCCCCGCTCCGCCAGCAGGCGCAGCAGGCCCAGGCCATCCGCCCGGCGCGCCGCGAACAGGAAGGCCGAGCAGCCGACCCCGTTGCGCATGTCCACATCGGCACCATGACGGACAAGGGTTTCCGCCACAGAAGGATTGGCGTTGGCCCGGCAGGCCAGCATCAGGGCGCTGTCACCCAGCATGGACGAACGGCTGTTCACATCAAGCCCCTGGCGCAGCAGAAAGCTGATCATCTCCGGGTTCCTGTTATGCTCGGCCGCCAGCAAAAGCGCATTGTCCCCCAGTCGGGCGTCGCCCCCCGGCAGAACTTGTCGGGGGTTGGCCCCGGCCTTCACCAGGGCTTCCAGAACGGCCGGATTAGGGCAGAGTGCCGCAGCCCACAAAAAGGCGGTAAAGCCATTGGGCATGGTGGAATCCGCCTTGCCTCCGGCCTGTAATGCGGCCTCCAGTTGACTGAGGGGTGCCTGGGTGGCAAGCAGGCGCGCCAGTGTCAGGGCCGGATCGGCCAGGCCGGGACCGGGGCGGGCTCCGTGCCGCAGCAAGAGCTCCACCATGCCCGGTGCGCTGAACGCATTTCCATGCGCCAGCGCCATATCCAGGGGGGTATGGCCATGGCTGTCCGTCACATCGAGCCTGACGCCCGACTGCAATGCCTCTTGCAACGCGGAGGGATCGTTCTCAAGGATGGCGGCCATGATGGCGGATCCTTCGCCACTCCAGGCCGGGCAACTCCAGAAAGACAGGCTGAAAAGCAGCACCATTCCAAACATCATAAATCTTTTTTGCATGGGAACCTCCATTAGTCGGGAGCGACATGGCAAGAGTATGGCCCACCACCCCGAAGAACGCATCCTTACCAAAATGACGTCGCAAAAAAATTTTCATGAGGCTTGCAACGTCTTTCTCATTGTCGTGATGAGATCATCTTTTTTCAATGATGAGACATTTAAAAAAAAACAGGACAAATCCATCATCAGGATGATGCAAAAAAAAAGACGCCTTGCTAAGGTTGGGGCAGGCAAAAAATTTTGCTCCAGTCTACCGAACAAGAGCATGTCGAAGTCTATCGTTTGACGTACGGTCATTGCCGCTTCGCTGGAGGCAGAGAACAAGCATGATGGAGGACAATATGAAACTCGGGAAATGGGCACTGGGTCTTTGTCTGCTGGGAAGTCTGTTCTTGCAGTCGCACGCCCTAGCACAAGCAAGCCCGGCAAGCAAAGGCAAAGCATCTGTTTTTTCTTTTGAGAATACTCGCCTCGGAGGCTTTTATCAGGATGATAAGAATGGTCCCCTATGGCTTGCCGCTGATATGCTGGACGGTTACCCAGCTTTTGCTCAGCTTTTGCAGCAAAATCAAAAAGACACTTCCCGTGGATTGCAGCTCGCCTCTTCTTGGAGAGCCATGCCTCGTCCCGTCCAGTCCTATCTCGGTGATCCCACACCTGTGCATCAGTATCTAACCCAAAAGGGGGTAGAGAATCCCCAGCCCCAGCTGGAGCAGGCCTATAGAGTGGATCTGGACGGGGATGGACAGGAAGAGCTGCTTATTGTGTCCCAGAATATGGTACCGGCACGGAGTCAGGGGGTGAGCTGGCAACTCGATGTTCCGCTTTTTGCGAAAAATCCTGCCCTCCCGCAAAATCCCCAAAAAGGTCAGCATTCCGTGGTCATGCTGCATGATGCCAACGGCTGGCATCTGCTGACCCAATATGTGGCTCTGAAGGACGTTGAGGCAACATGGGCCGCTCCCCGTGTCCACAAGATTCTGAACTTCGCGGATCTGGACGGGGATGGCAGCATGGAAATCCTTATGGCGGAGTATACGGCTGAATCCGTCGGCTATGCTGTATACCACTATACCTTTATTCAGGATACCAATCAGGACGTCATCACGAGGAGTACACTGAGACAGTTTTTTGCCGTGACACCCAATGAAGTGGCCCAGTTCCACATCAGTGGACGGCTGATCAGGCCTGTCAGCTATGAAGACGCCTACGGTTATCAGCTGCAGCTGGAGAACGGCATTATTCTTGATGTGGCCATGGGGCAGGACGTCCTGCCCGAATTTGCGGAAGCCAGCCCCAATTGTCTCGTGGAGATGGACTGTACGCTAGAACACTGGTCGGACGGCAAAATTTCCTCGTATGACTATTTCTATGTGCCGAATTCTGGTAAAATTGTGGCTCCGGCTGACATTTTGATGGGGCAGGAGGGACCTGTGGCACAAACGTCCTCCACGCTCATCAACACAGTGGAAGAATTGGCCCCCGGCTTCAAGACCTGCGTCTCGCACAGCTCTTCCACTCTGGAAATGCGTGAGTGCAACGCCAATGCCATCAAGTATTGGCAAAACAGACTGGACAAAGAACTGAGTCACGCCAGAATGATGTGCAGGCAAGCCGATCGGCCTGATTCCTGCCTGGAACACCTGAACAAATCGCAGGAAGCCTGGCAGAACTATGTGGATATGATGGCGGCTTACTACGAAGAAGTAAACGGCGGCAGCGTGGGGGTGCTTGAGCAGGGGTATTTTCGGGCTGAAGCCATCAAGGCTCAGGTCCGTATTCTTGAATAATCAGGGATTCTATTTATAAAGACAGTTTACATCCTTACCAGTCTTTTGTGGCTGTTTAATCTCTATGCAAGATCAAAGTACAGCCCACAATTAATATAGAAATATTTACGATAAGGTCAATGAACATATTTGTACATGATGAATCATATATATAACGACTAGAGAACTTGGCATTGAATAATGCATCTACATTCATGACTGTCTATATAGCAGGAGGTTTCTATGCGGTTCTTCATCCTCTTTATACTATGCCTTTTTACGTATAGTCAGGCTGCAGCTGTTGAAGTGGCAAGCTCAAAAAGCGAGCTACAGGAAATGGGGATCGAAATTCAGCTTCTGAGCAGCATTGAAGGTCTGCCGTCCTGCAAAATCGGGGGAGCCTTTAATGCGGATATCGGCAAGTGGCTGCGCCTTGTGCGTGATGGAGAAGCTTTTGCACAAACCTGTGTGTATGAAGATTGGAATATTTCTCTCACGCAGACCAGCGGCCTTTCCTTCTATCAGGTGGAGTCTTCTCAAGATGGCAAAAAGCTACTCTCCCTGCTCTCTGACCAGGGCACAACGCTGCATATTTTCCATACCAGCGGCCCCGGCCTGAAGGAGCACCGCCCGCTGGACGGAAAACTACTTTTTCTCTGGGAAGACGAAAACGGCTATTCCTACGAAACTCTTGTGGGAAAAAACGAAATTCATACCAGTAGCGAGGCGATCGGGGAACATCACTGGACGGATCTCAGGCTGGAAGAGGTGGAATACCTAGGTCTAAATGGAAAGGGAATGGCGCTTATCGGATACGGACATCTGTTTCGGACAAGGGATGGGCAGGTGCTGGACTTAATGGGCAATTGCTTTGGGGGGAACTCAAACGAACAGTGCTGGCATTGGCTGAAAAGCTTCCAAAACAAGCCGCTCCGTATCCTGTGGGGAGAGTTTGCCTTTGGTGCGGGAGGAGGCCCCACCCTTTACGAGGCCATGCCCGGCTTGGCCGAGGTCGCCGGAGCCGCCCCACACTACAGTAACAAACGCTTCGGTTTTTCTCTCTCCTGGCTGCCGGGGAATTACAACGTACTGGAAGCCGATAACGGAGACGGCGTAACGGTGCGTGACAATAAAGGCTTCACCATGCTTGCCTATGGAACATATGGCTATATGGCCATGGGACAGAAAATGGAGGATGTGCTGATCGAACTCTCTCACGGGCTGGATGTTACCTACAGACGAATCAACGACGAAAGGAGCTGGTTTGTAGTCTCAGGCTTTGCGGGTGAAGATATTGTCTATATCAAGTGCTTTTTAAGAAATGATGCAGCCTGTATTGTCCGCATGAGCTACCCGAAGCATAAGGCAGAATTCTACGCCCCCCAAGTGGAAAAAGTGATGCAGAGCTTCAAATTCAACTATAGTACAGTCTAAAAATGTCTGAAGCTATTTTACCATGCGGACATTACTGACTGTCATATTGCTTTCGATTTTTATCTATGCTGCACCCCTCACTGCAAGCGAAAAAAGTGAAGAAAAGTTGCACTTGTTCTCATTCCAGTCCGGCGGGTATGGAACGCCCCAGAGCCATCCATATCTGGCGGGATGATAATAGACAGATACTGCTGGAAGTGGAGGGAGATAAAAACTACCGCACCAGAGTAGATAGAAAAGTTTTGGAAGCCTTTACCAACCTTGTACGTCAGCATCCTTTAGAGAATGTCCGGCATATATCTTGCTATACCAGTTTTCTCCAAAGGATACAGGCCAAAGC
>NZ_JBNPNC010000049.1:0-17993 GCF_050314315.1 Desulfovibrio sp. SGI.102
TGGAGCCTTACGGGCATCGACAGCAACGCGCGACCGGATGGCGGCCGGAGGCCGTGCCCTGTTTTTTACAGATAGGGCGAGAACAGCCAGCAGGCGGCGTCACGCAGTTTGAGGATCAAAAGGCGTTCCTGCAGGTCTTTCAGGGTCACTTCGCGGCTGCGGGCGATGGTCATGTCCATGTGCAGGGCCATGGCGGTATGGAACTCGGGATCGAAGATCTCCATGTTCAGCTCGAAGTTCAGGCGCATGCTGCGGGCGTCCAGGTTGGCGGAACCGATCTGGCAGTAATAGCCGTCCACGGCCAGCAGTTTGGTGTGGGCAAAGGGGGGCGGCTGGAACCACACGCGCACGCCCGCTTCCAGCAGGACGGGCAGCAGGCGGAAGCTGGCCCAGTGGACGAAGGGCAGGTTGTTCTTGCCGGGCAGCACCACACGCACGCTGACCCCGCGCTGGGCCGCGCTGCGCAGGGCGGCGATGAGCTCGTGCGACGGCAGGAAATAGGGCGTCATGATGCGCACCGTATGCTGGGCGCTGCCGATGACCCCGCAATACAGGTCATTGAGCGGATCGGCCTCGGTGCCGGGGCCGTCCAGAACCATGCGGCACAGGCTGTCCCCGGACATGATGTTGCTGCTGGGCAGCAGGCTGCGCTGGTCGAATTTGCCGGTGGCAAAACCCCAGTCCAGCAAAAAGGCCCGGCGCAGCTGGTCCACGATGGGACCTTCGCAGCGGAAGTGCAGGTCCTGCACACAGCCGGGATGCTTGCTGAGGATGTGGTTGTCCGCGATGTTCATGCCGCCGGTAAAGGCCGTATCATCGCAGATGAGCAGCTTGCGGTGGTTGCGCAGGTTCAGGCTGAGGCTGGGCGGGAAAAGGCGGGGCGGCAAAAAGCGGGCCAGCTGGCCGCCGGCCTGGGGGATGCGCTTCCAGGGTTTGCGCAGCGAATAGACGGCGCCGCCGAAGCCGTCCACCAGCAGGCGCACATCCACGCCGCGCCGGGCGGCATGGCACAGGGCCTCGGTGAAGCTCTCGCCCACGCTGCCGCCGCGGAAGATGTAGGTGGAGAGGAAGACCTGCTTGCTGGCCCGGTTGATGGCGTGCAGCATGGCCGGATAGGCTTCGTTGCCGTTGCGCAGGGGCAGGATGCCGTTGCCGCTGCACAGGGTCTGGCCTGTCAGGCGGCGGCCCAGGATCTCCAGGGGCCATTCCTGCGGCGGCGCGATGGCCGTCCGGTGGCAGACGACTTCGGGATGGTGGGCGTAGTCAGGTTCGATGGCGGCCATCTTGCGCATAAGGCGGGCCGCCAGGCTTTCGGCACGGCTGATGCCGAACAGGCAGTACAGCACGATGCCGACGCCGGGCAAAAAAAGGACCGTCACGATCCAGCCCAGCGCCGAGCGCGGATCGCGCTTGTGGAGCAGGGCATGGCAGACGGCCCCCCAGGACAGAAGGTGCGCTGCCACAAGGCCTAAAGTTCCCAGTGTCAGCACGGCGGATCGCTAGCGGCGGACAGCCAGCAGCGGAATGTCGGTATTGCGCAGCACGCGCTCGGTGATGGAACCGATGAGCATGTCGGCCAGGCCGTCACGGCCGTCGGTGTACATGACGATCATGTCCACGCCTTCCTCATGGCCCACGGTGACGATGGTGTCGGCGGCCAGGCCTTCACGCACGATATAGCGGCAGGCCACGCCTTCCTTTTTCAGGGCATCGGCCAGCGGCGCCAGCAGGGTCTCGGCCTTGGCGGTATTGGAACGTTCCAGTTCGGTATGGGCAGCGCCGCCCACCAGGTTGGGCAGGGCTTCGGTCACATGCAGCAGGATGATCTCGCCGGAGCACAGGGTCTTGGCATGGCGCAGAGCCTTGGCAGCGCGTTCGCCGGAATTTTTGCCGCTCACGGGCACGAGGACACGTTGGTAGATCATGTGGGCTCCTTGGATTGGGATGGCATTGCCCCAGAGGGCATTTCAACTAGGCATTGTCGCACGACAGGCCGATTTGTGCAAGCCTGCCGGGGCCGGGACGCCGTCATCAAAAAAAGCCCGTTCCGGGGAACAGGCTTTTTGATGACGATAGCGCGGCAAGGCCTACTGACGGACGACCAGCACGGGCAGCGGGGTGTTGCGCAGCACATGCTCGGTGATGGAACCGAACAGTCTGTCGGTCAGGTCGTCACGACCGTCCGAGAACATGACGATGGCTTCGGCGTCCATTTCCTTGGCGGCCTTGACGATGGTCTCCACGGGCAGACCGTGGCGGATGACGGTCTGATAGGGGATGCCGGCATTGTCCAGTTCGGCGGCGAGAGGAGCCAGGAGGGCTTCGGCCTTGACGGCGATGTCCTGCTGGTCGCGCATGATGTTGGGCATGGGGGATCCCACGCTGGGCGCCACGGCGTGCAGCAGGATGATCTCCTTGGGATCAAGCTTCCTGGCCTGGCTCAGGGCCTTGAGGGCGCGTTCTCCGGAATGCTTGCCGCTCACGGGCAGAAGGACACGTTCGTAACTCATGTGGACTCCTTGCATAAAATAAGAGATGGCCCTTGTGGGCATTGAAGATTTAGTCTGGCACGACTTGCCCCTTTGTGCAAGAGGGCCTGTCGCGGCCTCCGCGCCGGGGCCGGGAACGAAAAAGGGCCGGTCAGCAGGACCGGCCCCGGTATGCGTATCAGGAACCCATGGAGATGCGGTGGCGTTCCACCGCCGTGGCCAGTTCGGGCAGCAGGTCGGTCACGGCCTGCAGATCCTTGGCGCGTCCGGCGCTCTCCACACAGCGGGCCATGCGGCCCAGTACCCGGAAACCGTAGCTTTCGGCCTCGGCGGCCAGGCGTCCGGCGGCGTCGGCCACCAGATGCAGACGGCGCTGTTCCAGGGCATAACCGGCCTCCGCCAGATATTTGTCCATGCGCCACATGAGAGCGGGCAACGGATCCTCGGGGTCATCCGGCGGCTGGGGCCGCTGGGGCATGGGCGGCACGGGCATGCGCGGCGTGGGGGCCACGGGCCGGGACGCCGTGCGGCGTTCGATCCAGGGATTGGTCGTGGCGGGGATGTCCGCCGTGGTTCCCGGCGTCTCTTCCCGCGGTGCATCCTTCCTGGGCATGGGGCGCGGTGTGCCCTGCCGTTCCTGCGCGGTCGCGGCCGGAGCCTGCGGGCTCCTGGCTTCTTCCTTGTCCTGGGGCTGGCCGTTGCCCGTGTGGAAACGGGAAAGGAAGCGCATCAGGGTGTTGGCCGCAGCCCTGGTCCGGCTGGTCTCTTCCCGGCCGCTGGCAAGAAGGGTGGTGCTGTCCGGCGTCATGTCCGGCAGGCTGGAAACGTCCTTGCTGCCGGGCACGGCCTGGGGCGCCTCTTCCACAGGCGCGCCGGGGAAGGCAGGCTGCGTCCCGGCGCCCGGGCCGGTACTGCTGCTCTTGCGGGGCTGCGGCGTGATGAGGGCCGATTTGTCCGTGGGCACCAGACTGGGCTTGCCCAGCTTGCGGGCGATCTCGTCCGGGCTGACGTCCCGGCGCAGGGGGCGGACCGTGACGACGGTCTCCACCGGAGCGGATACCGTTTCCTCCTGCCGGGGGGCAGGACGGCTGACCGGGGTGCCGATGGGCATGGGCTCGCCGACCCATTCACCGGCATGGCGCAGGCTGGGGCTTACATAGCCACGGGCAAGGGGACTGGCGGTCGCCTCGACAGACGGGAAGGCAGGGGCCCTCGTGGCAGAGGCGGCCTGTGCATCGGAGACCGGAGCTTCCGTGCGTTCCTTTTCGTCGACCGTGGATCCCGTCGCGTCATCGGCCGGGGCAGCAGCGGCTGCATCCGCCGTTTCCTGCGGGGGCAGGGGCTCTTCCTGCGTCATACCGGCTGCCGATGCGGTGGTCTCTTCTTCCTTCGCCGGGGTTTCCGACATGGCAGTCTCGTTCGTTTCCGCCGTTTCCGCCACCGGCACGGACGGGAAGTCCGGTGCCGCAGGCGCGGGGGCCGGGACGACGTCTTCGGCCGCCTCGGGAGCATTTTCGTTTTCCTGCACAGGGCTGTCCGCGGACGCGGCTTCCTCCGGCTGCGCAACATCGGACACCGGCGCTTCGGCAGCATCCGTACGCGCGTCGCCGGTCTGTACGTCGTCAGCGGGCAGGGCCTGTTCGGTCGCAGCCTCCCGGGCCGGAGCCGGGAAATCCGGAGCGCTTGGGGGCACCTCGGCGGCCTCGTCCTGTGCGGCGGGCGTCACTTCAGCGGCATCATCCGCACCAGCTTCTTCCGTGCTGCCCATTTCATCGGACAGGGCTTCAGCAGCGGCGTCGGCCGGGGCAGCGGCTGCATCCGCCGTTTCCTGCGGGGGCAGGGGCTCTTCCTGCGTCATACCGGCCGCCGGTACGGCGGTCTCTTCTTCCTTCACCGGGGCTTCCGACATGGCAGCATCGTTCGTTTCCGCCGTTTCCGCCACCGGCACGGACGGGAAGTCCGGCGTCGCAGGCGCGGGGGCCGGGACGACGTCTTCAACCGCCTCGGGAGCATTTTCGTTTTCCTGCACAGGGTTGTCCTCGGACGCGGCTTCCTCCGGCTGCGCAGCATCGGACACCGGCGCTTCGGCAGCATCCGTACGCGCGTCGCCGGTCTGTACGTCATCAGCGGGCAGGGGCTGATCGGCCGCAGCCTCCCGGGCCGGAGCCGGGAAAGCCGGAGCGCTTGAGGGCACCTCGGCGGCCTCGTCCTGTGCGGCGGGCGTCACGTCAGCGGCATCATCCGCATCCGCACCAGCTTCATCCGTGCTGTCCATTTCATCAGACAAGGCTTCAGCAGCGGCGTCGGCCGGAGCAGCGGCCGCCGCTTCCTGCTGGGGCAGGGGCTCTTCCTGCGTCATACCGGCCGCCGGTGCGGCGGCCTCTTCTTCCTTCACCGGGGCTTCCGACATGGCAGCATCGTTCGTTTCCGCCGTTTCCGCCACCGGCACGAACGGGAAGTCCGGCGTCGCAGGCGTGGGGACCGGGACGACGTCTTCGGCCGCCTCGGGAGCGTTTTCATTTTCCTGCACAGGGCTCTCCGCGGACGCGGCTTCCTCCGGCTGCACGGCATCGGCCACAGGCCGGGCGGTCTGTGCTGCGGGCATATCGAGGCGCATGTCGTCCGTCAGGGGAAGGGGTTCCGCCTGGGCCGTATCCGCTGCAGCGGCCGCCGGAGCGGCGAACAGGTCCGGCAGATCCGCGCTTGCCGCGGCAGGAGCGGCCGGGGCCGTCTGCTGCGGGATATCATCGGTGGACAGGAGCAGGTCGGGCATGCCCTGGTCTGCCTGGGGGGCCGCGGCGGGGCCGAACAGGTCGGGCAGGGGGGCATCGGCCTGTCTGGTCTCGGGCAGGGGCGCACCCAGGTCGGCCACGTCGTCATGGCTGCCCAGGATCTCGAGCACGGTCTCGCGCAGGGCATCTTCCGAGACGGGCAGGGTCAGGGCATGGCTGAAACCGGCATGGGCCAGCGCATCCCACTGGCTCTGGTCGGGCGTCAGGGCCACGGCGCCGAAGGGGCCGGTCCTTTCGGCAAGGCTGTGGTAGCGGCGCAGCAGCGGCGCGGCGTCCACGGAAGCCTCGGGGCCGCAGACCAGCAGCACGGCAGCCGGTGTCCGGCCCTTGCGGGCCCCGGCTGCCAGACCGTGGGCCAGGGTGCCTGTCTCGTGGCAGGTGCAGGGCAGGTCGCGCAGCATGGCGCCCAGCTCGTGACGGGTGGCGGCATCGGGAGCGCAGACCAGGACCGTGGGCAGGTCCTCGCCGTCAGAAGCTTCCGGGAGATGCAGCTGCAGGGTGAAGATGACGGACGTGCCGCGGGGGCCGCTCTCCACGCCCAAGAAACCGCCGTGGGACGAAGAGAGTTCCCAGATACGGGCCAGGAGCGATGCGGAACGCTGTTCCGGGGGCAGGCCCGTGCCCGTGTCGCGCACCTGGAAGAGCAGATGTCCGGGGTGCTTGCTGTCCGGCACACGACGCACGGCAAAATGGATCTTGCCCCCCTTGGTGGCCCGCAGGGCATCTTCCAGCAACAGGCGGAGAACGTCTTCCAGTTCCCCGGCGGGGCCTTCGTAAAGCTGTTCGAGGTCGGCCGGGACATGCCAGCCCAGGGCGATGCCGGATTTTTCCGCCAGCGGGCGGCAGGTGTCATGGGCCTGCCGCAGCGTCTTGCGCAGATCGAAGACACGCTTTTCAGCGCGGGCCGTATCCGCGGGAGCCGGTGCCGCGGGTGCGGCAGCATCCCCGGCCGGGTCGTGCAGCAGGTTCAGGGCTTGCCGGGCACGGCGGCCCATGTTCTCCACACGGGAGCGGACATCATGGGGCAGGGCGCATTGTTCGAGCTGGCGGTCCTGTTCCACGATCTCGCGCAGGGGCGCGGCAAGGGCCTGCTCCAGACGCCGGATGGCCGTGGCGGAGGCGCTTTCGGCTTCCACGGTTGCCGGAGCGGGGGCAGGCTGGCTGAGGCCGGTCATGAGCGGCAGGGTGTTGCCGTCGGTATCCAGCAGGCGCAGGTTGGGGTCCGTGATGGTCTGGTTCCGGGCGGGGCGGCCCGGTGCCAGAGGATCGGCAGGTTCGGCGGAGGTGCCCGCTTCACGGCCGGGGGCGCTCATGCCCGCGATGATCAGGGCGCTGAGGGCCGTCCCCCACAGAGGCAGGGTGCCCTGGACGAAGGGCGGGAGCAGCGTCCCGAGGTCAAGGACGGCCAGCCCGGCCCCCAGTGCGGCCACGAGGCAGCCCAGCAGGAAACGGCGGGCTCCCGGCACGCCCATGAGCCAGGCGCCGAGCGTGGTGGGCACGAAGATCAGGGCCAGCATGGGCCAGAGCGGCAGGAAGCGCCCCAGCCAGCTGAAGTCGGGCCAGAGGGGCAGCAGGGCCAGCACGGCGCCGGGCAGGGAAAGCAGCAGGTACTGGATGTCCAGCAGGCGGGAATGGCTGGCGGTCTGCATCAGGTGCCGGGCCAGATGGGCCAGGAACATGAGGGCCAGGCCGGGGGCCATGGCGCTGACGGCGTCGGCGGGCGTGATGTTGCCGGCACCCAGGTCAGGCCCGCCCAGCACGGCATGGGTCAGGGCGGCGCCCACATACAGGGCCGTCCAGAAGCGCCACTGGCCGCGCTCGGTGATGCCGCGCAGCAGGGCCAGCAGCATGACCACGGCCAGGGCCAGCATGACGCCGGGGCCGAGCAGGCTTTCCGGCGCGCCCGCCAGATTGTCCAGGCTGCGCAGGGTGGGCGCGAACCAGAGGGGCGGCTGCCCGTCCAGACGGATGAAGCAGACCTGCGGCGTTTCCGCGGGCAGGGGCAGCGGCAGCAGGTTGCGCCAGTTGGCCTGGCTCTCCTGCCAGGTGGTCTGGCGGGAAAGCGGGTCGATGTCGGGCGTATAGAGGACGGCTCCGGCCGGGACGCCCTGGCCGAGGTCGAGCATCAGGGACTCGGTGCGCTCCGTCCCGGCGGCGGGGATCTCCAGACGCAGCCAGGTCACGCCGCTGCTGCGGGGCAGGGTCCTGGGATGCAGCGGCTGGAAAGAGGGCATCATGCCCGGCGTGGCCACTTCTTCCACGCTCATGTCGCCGTCCGTATCCAGAAAAGCCGAAAGGTAGGGCAGGATGCCCAGCTGTCCCGCGGCGGTGCCCTGGGGCGTCGCGGACAGGCTCACGGGCAGGGCGGGCGTGGGCGCGGGGGCCGGGGGCGGTGTCGGGACCGCCGGACAGGTGGCGGCCAGGCTCAGGACGAGCAGGAGCGGAATGACGATCAGGGCCAGCCTGCGGGAGCCGGCCTGTAGGGGAAGAAGGGGGTACGTCATGCTTTTTTACCTTGAGGGACATCTCCGCACGGGGGAGACGGCCCGGGAAATTCCGGGACGGCAGCGGGGACGGGAAGAGCGGACCGGTGGTCTGCGGACCACGGAAGGCACAGGGGCCGGTGGGCTGCCCCGGCCCGGGGGCGGGGCAGCCGGAACCGGATCAGTGCAGATGCTTGATCAGCTCCGAGACGGGCGTCCCGTCAGGGGCGTGGGCGTTGGGATCGGCGGCCAGCAGCTTGCGCCAGGCGGCTTCGGCCTCGTCTTTGCGCTTGAGGTCGTAGTAAAGGACGATGCCCTGATTGAACAGGGCGTTCCTGTGTCCGGGCTGGACGCGCTCCGCCTCGCGGAAGGCCTTGAGGGCATCCTCGAAGCGGTGGAGCTCGCGGTACATGATGCCCAGGTCGGTCAGGACGTTGGCATTGCCGGGCTTCAGGCGCAGGGCGTTCTCATAGGCCGTGACGGCCGCGGAGGGGTTCTGGTTGTCGAACTGGAAGTTGCCCAGCTTGATCCAGTTCTCCGCCTTGTTGGGTTCCTTGACCACGGCTTCCTGCAGTTTGAGCAGGGCGCTGTTCAGTTCGGGGGAAAGGACGGCCTTGGCCTGCTGTTGGGGGGCCGCCTGCTGCTGTGCGGGCTGCTGGGCCGGAGCGGCCGCCTGGGGCCGGGGAGCGGGGGCCTGACGGCTGTCCATGAAGCCGGGCAGCATGCTGCCGATGCACAGGCCCAGGGCAAGGGCCACCACCACGCTGACCAGACAGGTGGTGAGGGAAACGGTGGTGACTCGGGCCGGGGCCGCCGTCTGGGCCTGATCCTGTGCGGGGGCCTGGGGCTTGTCCTTGACCGGCGCGGGCTGCTGGGAAGTCTTCTTCTTGGCCATGATCGCTCCTCTGCGTGCATGAAAGTGCCGCCGTCACGGCGGCTTCGTCCTGTGCGCTGTTCCTTGCGCTGTGAAAGTGGGGGCAAGAGTAGCCGCAGGCAGGTAAAGAGGCAAGTCTGCCCTGCCTGCGGCCCTGTCCGGCATCCTGTGCCGGGCCTAGTTGAAACTGAGGGTCGCGCGGCCCTGTTTGAGCATCATCCGGGCCAGCGGCAGGTCGCGCCACCACAGGGCGGCCTCGTTGCCCGCAAGGCCGGTCTGGCGGCTCTGGCCGCTGAGCAGGGCCGTGATGTCGCTGATGTCGTCCAGCACCAGGCTGTGCGCCGGGTCGGGGACGGCGGGCAGCAGGCAGCGCAGACGGGGCGCCATGTGCAGGCGGCCGCCTGCCATGCGGCCCAGCAGGGCGCCCTGCCAGGTGAAGCCCTGCGGCAGCAGCAGGTCGGCATGGGCCGGGATGAAGCGCACCTGCTCGCCGTAGATGCGTGCCTCACCGGCGGGCAGACGGTCGGGATCGCAGCAGGGCCCGGCCAGGGCGGTGCGGGGCACCACCTGGCCCTGGGGCAGGGCAGGACGGGCATCGCGACGGCTGCGGCCACGGGCCGCGTTACGGGCGGCCGTGCGGGCATCGGGCTCGGCGGAGAGGGGCGGCAGTTCGGGCAGGGGGGCGTCCGCGGGCTTGCGCAGCAGGGCCACATAGAAGCCCTGGGCCGCCGAGCGTTCGCCGTCCACGCGCAGGGTGCCCTCGCCGCCGGGGCGCTCTTCCCAGACGAAGCCCTCGAAGGGCGTCAGGTGTTCGCGCACCAGTCCCAGCTCCCCTTCGGCAAAGCGCACCTGCGCTTCGTTCTCGTCATCGTTGGTGGTGCAGGTGGAGAAGACCACGCGGCCGCCGGGGCGCAGCAGGCGCGCGGCATGGGCCAGCAGCAGCTGTTGCAGGCCCACCAGGCCCTTGAGCTTGTCGCCCTGCCAGAGCTTGAGGACCTGGGGGTTCTTTTCCACCGTGCCCCAGCCGGAGCAGGGGGGATCCAGCTGGATGGCGTCCCAGGTGCCGGGCGTCAGGGGCAGGGCCTGGCCCTCGAAGGAGCAGGTGCCCACATGCGGCAGGTTGCAGGCGTGCAGGTTGGCCCGCAGGGTGGCCAGGCGGGCGCGGGAAAGCTCGTTGCCCAGCACGAAGCCGTCGGGGCCGGTGAGCTGGCCCAGGAAGCCCGTCTTGCTGCCCGGGCTCGCGCACATGTCCAGCACGGCTTCGCCCTGCCGCGGCGCAAGGGCCAGGGGCGGCAGCATGGAAGACCTGTCCTGGATATAGATGTAGCCGAAAAAGGCGGCCAGCGAGGAGCCCAGCGGCCGCGGTTCGCACAGCAGGCGGCGGCAGAAGGGCGAAAACGGCTCGGGTTCGAACTCATAGCCCTGGGCGCGCAGCAGGCTCTCCACCTGCGGCATCTGCTCCGGAGGGCAGACCAGACGAAAAGAACGCCCCGTGGGGCGGGGAGGATTGGCGGTACTCATGGGCCTTTCTTATCTGTTCCGTCTGGAGGGGGCAAGAGCGTCCGCGGCAGGGGGCCCCAAGGAGCGCAGGACCGCGCCGGAACAGCGGATACGGCTTTCAAGTTGCGCGGCAGGCCAAGTGTCGCTATAGTTCCGGTGCCGCAGGCCGTACGGTACCTGCCGCGACAGCGGCAGAGACCCCGGCCGGGCGAGCCCTCCTGTGCGAGGGTGGTCGACGTACGCAGAGAACTGCAAGGAGATTTTGAATGAAATTTGCCATGAAGCTGGCGTTTGCCGCCTGCCTGATGCTGGTGATGGGCCTCCAGGCCCAGGCTGCCCAGGCAAAGTCTTTCGTGCTGCTGCCTTTTGAGGTGCACGCGCCCCAGAACTACAGCTACCTGTCCAAGGCCGTGCCTTCCACGCTGATGGGTCGTCTCAGTGCCACGGGCGCTACGGGCACCATGGGCCCCCGTGCGGCCGGCTCCGCCGCCGAAGCCCGCAAGTTCATCGGCGGTGCCGACTATGCCCTGTGGGGCACGGTGAGCGTCATGGGCAATGACTGCACCATCGTCCTCAACAGCGTGGACAAGAAGGGCTCCACCTGGACCAATACGGCCCAGGGCCCCATGAGCGCCCTGAACGCCACGGTGCAGCGCCTCGCGGGCGCCTTCTCCTCCGAGGTGCTGGGCGTCGCCGGTGCCGCCGCTGCCAGCCGCGGCGGCCGTTCGGACATCATCCGCAACGAGACCGGCCAGACGGAATCCTACCTGAACCCCCAGTTCCGCTATCAGGGCAACTCCGCCGACGGTTCCCGCATCCGCAGCCAGCGCCTCAAGGACGAGATGGTGGACATGGCCGTGGCCGACTTCAACGGTGACGGCCGCAACGAGATCGCTATCCTGCACGACCATCGCCTGGTCATCTACAAGTGGGGCAACGACGGCCGTCTGGGCAAGCTGGGCGAGATCACCATCTCCCGCAGCAACCTGAACTTCTCCATGCGTGCCATCGACCTCAACCGCGACGGCGCCAAGGATCTGGTGGTGGCCACCTTTGAAGAAGAGAACAACCGCCCCTACACCTACTTCTACGGCTTCCGCGGCAACAAGTTCACGGAAGTGGCCAAGCGCTGCTCCTACTTCGCCAGCGTCATCAACCTGCCGCCTTCCTACCAGCCCACGCTGGTGGGCCAGGGCTGGGACTCCATCAAGCTGTTCGCCCCCGGCGTGCACATCATGGTCAAGCAGAACGGCTCCTATGGGCTGGGCCAGCGCATCAACCTGCCCAGCGGGGCCAACGTCTTCAACGTGGCCTGGCTCCCCGGCAAGAACGGTGACCAGCTGGTCATGCTGACCGACGACGAACGCCTGAAGATCTTCCAGGGCGCCAACCAGACCCTGATCCATACCACCATGGAACGCTTCTCCGGTTCCGCCACCGGCATGGAACACTACAAGGGCATGCCGGGCCTGGGCGTGGACCGCAACTACCAGATGCCCAGCAAGTACTTTGCCCCCATGCGCCTCATCGTGGCCGACATCGGCCATACCGGCGAATACACCCTGCTGGTCAACAAGCCCATCTCCACGGCGGCCCAGATCTTCGACCGCTACCGCTACTTCCCCCAGGGCGAAGTGCACGCCCTGTTCTGGGATGGCGTGGGCCTGGGCCTGAAGTGGAAGACCCGCCGCATCCGCGGTTCCGTGGCGGCCGTGGACCTGGCCGACTTCAACAACGACGGCATCCTGGACCTGGTGGTGGGCCTGAACACCTCGCCCGATCTGGGTGTGGGCAGCCGTCAGTGCATCGTCACCGCCTATCCGCTGGACGTGTCGCAGATGAACCCCAACGCTCCTGCCGACCTCAGCGATTTTGAAGTGACCCCCAACTACTAACACATAAGAGGATGCAGCCCCGTTCCGTGTCGCAGCGGCACGGGACGGGGCTTTTTCAGCAGCTCCGGCTGCCGGAAAGTTTTCCGTATGTCTATTTTTCAGGGAGGAGAGGTTGTGCGCATCCTGGTTATCGGTTCTGGCGGGCGTGAGCACGCCCTGGTGTGGAAGCTCAAGCAGAGCCCTCGGGTAAGTGAAGTTTTTGTGGCCCCCGGCAACGGCGGTACGGCCCGTGAGGGCGCCATCAACGTGGCCGTGGATGCCGGAGATCTGGACGGTCTGGTGGAACTGGCCCGCAAGGAAAAGATCGACCTGGTGGTGCCCGGTCCCGAACTGCCCCTGACCAAGGGCATCACCGACCGCATGCGTGAGGCCGGCATCCCCTGTTTCGGCCCGGATGCCTACTGTGCCCGTCTGGAAGGCAGCAAGGCCTTCGCCAAGGACGTCATGAACCGCGCCGGTGTGCCCACGGCCCACAGCCAGGTCTTCACCGATCCCGACAAAGCCAAGAACGCCGTGGTCAAACTGGGCGCCCCCCTGGTGGTCAAGGCCGACGGCCTGGCTGCCGGCAAGGGCGTGGTGGTGGCCATGACCACCCAGGAAGCCCTGGATGCCGTGGACGACATCATGTGCAAGCGTGCGCACGGTGCCGCCGGTGCCAAGCTCGTCATCGAGGAGTTCCTCGTGGGCGAGGAAGCCTCCTTCCTGTGCCTGTGCGACGGCAAGACCGCCGTGCCCCTGCCTTCCGCCCAGGACCACAAGGCCGCCTATGACGGCGACCAGGGCCCCAATACCGGCGGCATGGGCGCCTACAGCCCCGCCCCCATCCTGCCCTACAACGAGGCCGAAGCCATGGCCGATACGGTCATCCGTCCCATCCTGGCCGCGCTGGCCAAGGACGGCCATCCCTTCGTGGGCGTGCTCTATGCCGGTCTGATGATGACCGAGAACGGCCCCAAGGTGCTGGAATACAACACCCGTTTCGGTGACCCCGAATGCCAGCCCCTGCTGATGCGTCTGGAAGGCGATCTGGTGCAGATCATGCTAGACTGCATCGAGGGCAAGCTCCGTCCCGAGAGCCTCACCCACACCTCCCAGACCGCTCTGGGCGTGGTGGTGGCCGCCGAAGGCTATCCGCACGCCTATCCCAGGGGCATGGTCATCGAAGGTCTGGACGAAGCCGACGCCCTGCCCGGCGTCAAGGTCTTCCACAGCGGCACCAGCATGGACGGCGACAAGACCCTTTCCAGCGGCGGCCGCGTGCTTTGCGTGACCGCGCTGGGCGATACCCTGGCCGACGCCCAGGCCCGTGCCTATGAGGGCGTGAAGGCCATCCGCATGGACAAGAGCTTCCACCGCAGCGATATCGGCCAGAAGGGCATCCGCCGTCTGGAACAGCTGGCGCAGGAAGAAAAGTAAGCAACCGCGGCCTTATGCCGCCATAAAGGAACATCTATGGCTCAAGTCGTCATCATGATGGGCTCCAAGTCCGATGAAGAAAAGGTCAGCCCCTGCGTGGACGTGCTGCGTTCGCTGGGCATCTCCTATCTCTTCACGGTCAGCTCCGCCCACCGTACCCCCGAGCGCACGGAAAAGATCCTGCGCGAACAGGAAGCCGCCGGCGCCAAGGTCTTCATCTGCGCCGCCGGCATGGCCGCGCACCTGGCCGGTGCCGTGGCCGCCCGCACCACCCGTCCCGTCATCGGCATCCCGGTCTCCGGCGGCCTGATGGGCGGCATGGACGCCATGCTCGCCACTGTGCAGATGCCTCCCGGATTCCCCGTGGCCACCGTGGCCATGGACAAGGCCGGTGCCCGCAACGCCGCCTGGCTGGCCGCCCAGATCCTGGCCGTGGCCGATCCCGCGCTGGATGAAAAGATCCGCGCCGCCCGCGCCAAGATGCAGGCCGGTGTGGAAGAAGCCGCCGCCGAGATCGAAGCCAAGTACGGCTGCTAGCCGGCCGGTACATCAGCAAACAAAAAGCCCTCCGTTCGCGGAGGGCTTTTTGCTTGGCAGCGGCCTGGCTGCATCATATATCCTGAAACAGAAAATCCCGGAGACGGGGAGCTGCCCGCTTCCCACACCTGTCCGTCATGCGGATCGTCCCGGTCCATGCCCGGATGGCGGCTCCTCCGGCCAATGACGGGGACCGGCCGGTCAGACCGGAGAAAGGTTTTTTCGGGGCGGGGGAGAGTTTGAGAGGGGGAGGGGCAGTTTTTGTCCAAAAAACGCCTTTCTCCCTCTCAACGAAGCATCATTGCCCTAAAAACAGCATTTGCCGTCCAGACTGCAGGCCGCGCCCTGGGCGACGGGGCTTTCGCGGACACCGTGCAGGGCATCGTCCAGCTTGGCCCGGACGCTGGCGTAGTCGCTGTAACCGCGGGCCAGCAGGGTGCGCTGGCCGTCGTGCTCCAGATACAGGGTCGGATAAAGGAGGAATTCGCCCATGACCTCCTCGGCTTCGGCGGCGTCATGCCGGGCGGCGCTCCGGATGGCGGGGTCCGCCATGGCGGCGGTCAGGGCGTCGGCGGGCGTCCCCGCAGGCAGCCAGGCGGCCGCGATGGCAGCCTGTTCCCCAGCGGCCATGACATCACGGCCCTGGGCATAGAAGGCCATCTGGAAGTCCTCCATCTGTTCCAGCTCGTGACCGGGGGCCAGATGGCGCAGGGCGGCCAGGGGCAGGTTCATGGCCGGGGAATGCATGAGCAGGTCCGGGCCCGTACCGGCCACGGCCTGTTCCAGGGCCTGGCGGAAATGTTCCGTGGATTGGCCGGTGGTCTCCTGCAGGCGGGCGAAGAATTCCCGGATGGTGGGGTATTCTTCCAGCATACCGGTGAGGGGCTGGGGCTCGTCCATGAGGTTGCCGCCCAGCACGCGCACGGGCAGTTCGGGATGTTCCGCAGCCAGGCGGCGCATGACCGGCGCGAAGCCGTAGCACCAGGGACAAAATACGTCGGTGAGATAGAGGAGGTTCATGGCCGCAGCATACGCTTTTGGCCGGGGAAGGAAAGGCCCGGCCGGGAGCCGTGCGGGCGGGGAAGGAGGGCGGCCCTTTGTCGTGGTGGGGAGATGGAAAAACTTTTTTGATTTTTTTGTTGACAGAGGGGCTGCTTTTTGGCAATGTACCTTCTTGCCGAGGGGCTGTAGCTCAGTTGGGAGAGCGCTTGAATGGCATTCAAGAGGTCAGGAGTTCAATTCTCCTCAGCTCCACCAAAAAGGAAATCAGGGTTTGCGGAAATGCAGACCCTTTTTTCGTTTCTGGCCACAGAAACACAGACAGCAAAAAGCCGGGGCTCTGATGAGCCCCGGCTTTTTTGTATCCGGCTGGAGGCGGGCCGTGTCCCCGCCCTGTGGCAGCCTTACTTGACGGTGATGATGTCCGAGGCGGCGATGGTCTCGGGCGTCAGTTCCTGGCCAAGGCCGGGCAGTTCGGGAACGGTGTAGCGGCCCTTGCTGGGCATGTAGTTGTGGATGCAGGTCCTGGTGTTGGGTTCCAGCAGGGCATAGCGGTGCAGTTCGTGGATCATGAAGTTGGGGATGGCCGCTTCCATGTGCAGGGCGGCTGCGGTGGAGATGGGGCCGCCGCAGACATGGATCTGGACGGTGACGTCATAGACGTGGGCCATGTCGCAGATCTTCTTGACTTCGGAGATACCGCCGCAGGTGCAGATGTCCGGCTGGATGACGCTCAGGCTGCCGTCTTCCAGGAAGGGGCGGTAACCCCAGCGCCAGTAGATGCGTTCACCGGAGGCCAGCGGGATGTTCACATGGTCGGCCACCTGCTTCATCATCTTGGGGTTCAGGGGCATGACGGGCTCTTCGTAGTACAGGACGCCCAGCTCCTCGATCATGCGGCCGAACTGGATGGCCGGTGCCGCCGAGGTGAAGGAGTGCATCTCCACGATGATGTCCACATCGGGACCGATGGCGTCGCGCATGGCTTTCAGGCGGGCATAGCCCAGGCGCAGGATGTTGTCCGGCAGCAGGCCCTTGAGGTCACGCTGGTTCCAGTTGCCCTGTTCGTCCATGGCCAGCACATCCACCTTGATACTGGAGCTGGCTGGCGTAGGCCCGGATGCTGTCACGGCTTTTGCCGCCCAGCAGGACATACAGAGGCACGTTGAGGGCCTTGCCCTTGATGTCCCACATGGCGATGTCGAGGCCGCTCATGGCTGCGGAGAAGATACGCCGCCCTGGCCCCAGAAGGTCTTGCGCAGCATCTTTTCCCAGATGGCTTCCGTATCCATGGGGTTCATGCCGATCAGCAGGGCGGACAAATCCTTGGCCACGCCGATGCCGCCGGAGGCGCCGACGCCGTAGGCGAGGCCCACTTCACCGAAGCCGCTGATGCCTTCATCCGTGTTGACCCGGACGACGGTGGGGCGCCATTTGCTGATGGCGGAAGAAAAATCGTTGGCGACATCGATGATATCGATACTGGTGATTTTCGTTACAGGCTCCTTGAAGTCTGGATTGATTTGATTTTATTTAATATTTCTGGATAACGAGGATGGCTGCCGCCAGCGTCGCGGCCGCACCGGTGAAGACCAGGCACAGCAGGCCGCCGCTGAACTGGCCCGTCAGGGTGATGAACAGGCCGATCAGGGCCGGGGCCAGCGCGGCCAGACCATTGGCGAAACCGTTCATGATGCCGGAGGCCGTGGACATGGACGAGCCGGGCACGAGGCTCTGCAGGAGGGTCCAGGCGACAGGGGTACCCATGGTGCAGAAAGCCACGGAGCAGGAGAGCAGGACGGCGGAAGCGTACTTGTTGTCCACCGAGGCGCCGAAGTAGACGCACAGGCCGGCGAACAGCATGGCGCACATGAGGATGGGCGCACTGCGGCCGACCTTGTCGGCCAGGATGCCGCTGGAAGCCTTGCAGAAGATGGAAAGGACGAAGGGCAGGGAGGCCACCAGCCCATCTCGCTCTAGGAGAAGCCGCGGGCGGTCTTCAGATAGCTGGGCAGCCAGGTGATGAGGCCCCAGTACATGCACTGCAGGCACAGGTACCAGAACACCAGCAGCCAGTAGCGGTAGTTGCCCGCAAAGGCCTTGAAGCGCACGGCAACGGGGATCTTTTCTTCGGCGGAGGCAGGGGCCTGCTCCTGACCGGCTTCGATGTGGGCCAGTTCCGCGGCGTTGATGCCCTTGGCCTGGCGGGGCGTGTCCGCTACATGGCGCCAGAGCAGGTACAGGGGGATGAGGCCCAGCACGAGGCAGACATGGAAGTTCATGCGCCAGCCGTGGGTCCCGATGAGCCAGGCAAAGAAGGGCATGGCGATGGCAGGCGCAACGGACTGCCCCACGACCCAGGCTGTATTGGCCCGTCCCCGTTCCTGTTTGGGGAACCAGTTTTTGATAAAGACACTTTGCAGGGGATAGTAAAAGCCCTCACCGATGCCCAGTATGATTCTACTGACGATGATCAGCATGAAGGATGTGGCGATACCACCAATGAAGAGGGATATCGTCCGCAGTACGATGCAGAGCATCATGCTTTTACGCGGTCCAAGATAGTCCCCGATAGGCGAAAGGACGACATTGGATATCCCGTATGCCGCAAGGAAGACGGACATCATCATGCCTATGCGTACGGGCGTATCCTTGATGCCCATTTCAAGGAGGAAAGGATCGTTAGCCGCAAGTACAGATACGTTCACTCTGTCGAGATAGGCTATAAAAATACCTATAAAAAGGCATATAACGATTATAAAACGCTTCTTTGTTGGATTTTGATGTATAGAATTTGCATTTTCCATATGCATCTCAAATTGTTATGATTTTGATTTTCCTGTACGCTCTAGAGCAAATACGATTCATCAGATCTTATTTGGGAGTATCCATGAAAAAACAGGGGATGTACAATTTTTTTTGTTGATCGATGCATCACTTCTGCTTAGAGAATGTCCGGTATACATCTTGCTATACCAGTTTTCTCCAAAGGATACAGGCCAAAGCAA
>NZ_JBNPNC010000050.1:0-17687 GCF_050314315.1 Desulfovibrio sp. SGI.102
ACGGGCCGCGTCCTTCCCCTTTTTCCGGCCGCCCGGCTTCAGCTCGCTGACCAGCACCCCTGCCAGGATCATGGCCCCGCCCAGCAGCGCCAGCCCCGGCAGGCGTTCCCCGGCCATGCGGCCGAAGATGCCCGCCCAGACCGGTTCACAGGAATAGATGAGCGTGGCACGGGTGGGCGAGACCTTTTTCTGCGCCCAGTTGATGGCGTACTGGATGCCCGCCGTGGAAACGCCCAGGGCAAAGGCGCTGCCCAGCACCAGCCAGGAAGGCGGCGGCACGCTTTCGCCCACCAGGGGCATGGTGGCAAAACTGAGCAAAGAGGCCATGAGCACCTGCACGATGGTGACGCGCCGGGCATTGACGCTGCGGGCCACCAGACCGATGAGGATGATCTCCATGGCGATGGCCAGCGCGCTGATGGCCGTCAGCATCTCGCCCCAGCCAAAGCCCGCGCTGCTGTCATCGGGCCCGGACAGCAGCAGGACGCCGGGAAAGGCCAGCGCGATGCCCACCCAGGCCATCAAATGCGGCGGGCGCTTCATGACCAGCCATTGCAGCAGGGGCACCAGCGGCACATAGAAGGCCGTGATGAAGGCCGACTTGCTGGCCGTGATGGTCTGAAGGCCACAGGTCTGCAGGGCATAACCGCCAAAGATGCACAGGCCTATGCTCATGCCAGCCCAGACTTCCCGCCAGGTGAAGTCCTTGAGCAGCGGCAGGAAGAACAGGATCAGGGCCAAGGCGGCAAAAGCGAAACGCACGCCCACGAAAAAGAAGGGCCCCGTGGCTTCCAGGGCACTGCGGATGATGATGAAGGTGGCGCCCCAGATCATGGTGATCAGGACCAGCGAACCTTCCTCCAGGGGGATGCGCGCCCGCAGACGCGCCAACAAGCCCGACATACGATCTTCCTCGTCCTTGCTCAGGATCAGCGCAGCTGGCTGTCCTTGCTGCCTTTGCGGTTGTACAGATGCACGGCGTGCTGCTCTTTGTCGGCTTCCTGCTGGCATTCCAGGCACAGCCGCACACCGGGCAGGGCCCGCCGCCGGGCCTCGGGGATGGGTTCGCCGCATTCCTCACAAAAGGCACGGCTCTCGCCCCGGGGCAAACAGGCTCTGGCCCGCCGCACCTCGTCAGCGATGGAATCCTGGATCTGATCCTGCACGGCATTATCGCCCGCCCAGCCTACCGCCATGGTGTACCTCCCCGATATGTTTCGCAGTGATCCTGCCGCGCTACCGTCTTGCGGCAACGGGGACAGACTATAGTCATGCTCCCCGCTCCAAGGCAAGAAGGCGTTATCGTATGCAGGGGCATCGTATTGACCCCGCCTTCCTTTCTTCTTACACTGGGACATTATTGTGAACACGCCGCCTTTGGGCGGCAATGGCTGGAGGTCACCATGCATATCCGTTTCTGTTGACGCATGCGCCGGACTCCCGTGGGGAGATCTGTGCGTTCAGGCATGTGTGCCGGAAACGGATGGTCCTGGCGGCTCCCAGACAGCGCAAGACCTTTCCGGGCGATGCCTCCGAGGTAGGATGCTGCCCAGCATCGCCCGCCCGCCGCTTTCCCGCACCTTTCCTGGATAATGTGTCCCGATATGCTTTCGGGGCGTGCCGTCGCGGTCCCGGACCGCACGCACGCGCCCGTCCTCTGCCGGTGTTCCCGGTTCGAGGCGACGCGCCCGGCGCGTTTCCCGCTGTTCCCGCAACAGCCCACATTTTCCGTACGAGAGGTCATCATGAAAACCTGCCGTTTCCTGCTGCCCGCCCTGATGGCGGGCCTGATCTTTGCCATGACGTCCCACGCCGCTCCGCTGGACAGCTTCAAGGGCCTTTCCGGCACGCTTGATATCGCCGGCGGCACGGCCCACATCCCGGTCATGAAAGGCGCCGCCAAAAACATCATGACCGCCAATCCCGACATCCGCATCACCGTGGCCGGCGGCGGTTCCGGCGTGGGCGTGCAGCAGGTGGGCGAAGGCCTGGTGCAGATCGGCAATACCGGTCGCGCCCTCAAGGAAAAGGAGATCGCCAAGTACGGCCTGCAGAGCTTCCCCTTTGCCATCGACGGTGTGGCCCTGGTGGTCAACCCCGCCAACAAGGTGCGGGCCATCACGGCCCAGCAGGCCCAGGACATCTTTGCCGGCAAGATCACCAACTGGAAGGCCCTGGGCGGCGCTGACGCCCCCATCACGGTCTACACCCGCGAAGACGGCAGCGGCACCCGTGAAGTCTTTGTGGAAAAGGCCCTGAAAAAAGGCCCCATCGTGGCTTCCGCCAATGTGGTGAACTCCAACGGCGCCATGAAGACGGCCATCGGCCAGGACAAGCTGGGCATCGGTTATGTGGGCATCGGCCATGTGGACAAGAGCGTGGCTGCCCTGACCTTCGACAAGATGGTCCCCTCGCAGGAAAACGCCGCCTCCGGCGCCTACACCCTGACCCGCCTGCTGTACATGAACACCAAGGGTGCGCCCTCCGGCCTGACCAAGGCCTTCATCGACTATATCTACTCGCCTGAAGGCAGCGCCATCATCGAAAAGAGCGGCTACATCCCCACCGGCCGCAAGTAATCTGTCACCACACTATGCGGGGCGGCCATGCCGCCCCGCCGGGATCCTGAACATGGCATTTCCTTTTCTGCGGCGCAGCGGGACCCTGCCCCGTCTGTGCGGCCTGCTCGTCATCCTTGCCACGGGCGCCCTGTTCGCCCTGGTGGGCTGCTTTGCCCTGCCGGTGCTCTGGAGCGCCCAGGGCAGCCTGATCTTCTCCTGGGCGTGGCGTCCCCCCGCGGACTTCGGCATCCTGCCCATGCTGGCGGGCTCCCTCATCCTGTCCTTTTCCGCCCTGCTGCTGGCCTGGCCCCTGTCCCTGGGGCTGGCCTGCGCCCTGCAGGATCCCCGCCCGGCGTTCCGGCAAAAATGGCTCACGGGCCTCATCCGCTTCATGACCGCCATCCCCACGGTGGTCTACGGCTTTGCCGCCGTGTTCCTGCTCACGCCTCTGGTCAGGGAGGCCGCCGGACAGGGCTCCGGCCTGTGCTGGCTCTCCGCCGCCTGTGTCCTGGCCCTGCTCATCAGCCCCACCATGGTGCTGGTCATGGACGTGGCCCTGCGCGAACAGATGCGCCGCCTGCTCCTGCCCGCTCTTTCCCTGGGCATGAGCAGGGATACCGTCCTTGCCTGCCTTGCCCTGCCCGCCGTTCGCCGCTGGCTGCTGACCGCCGGCCTGCTGGGCTTCGGCCGGGCCATCGGGGACACCCTCATCCCGCTCATGCTCAGCGGCAATGCGCCCAACGTCCCGCAAAACCTGTTCGCCGGGCTGCGGACCCTGACCGCCCACATGGGGCTGGTCACGGCCACGGACGTGGGCGGCCCGGCCTACAATTCCCTGTTCGTGGCCGGGGGGCTTCTGCTTTGCATCAGTACCGGCGTCAGCCTGGTGTTGCGGCGTCTGGAAAAAAAGCAGGACGTGCTCCTGCCGCCCGTCCCCGCCCTCTGGCGCCGCCATGCTCCCGCGGGCCTGCACCTGCTGGCGCGCGGTGCCGGTCTTTTGTGCAGCGCCTGTGTCCTCGCGCTGCTGGGCTTTTTGCTCCGGCGGGGGCTGCCGGTGCTGGATGCCGCGCTTCTGGTGGGTGACGCGCCGTTCTGGCCCGCCCTGCTGGGACGCTTTCCCATCTGGGACGGCATCTGGCCCGCCTGTCTGGGGACCCTCTGCCTGCTGGGCATCACCATGGCCCTGGTCCTCGTGCCCGGCATCGGCTGCGGCATCTACCTGGCGGAATACGCCCCGCCCCGTATGCAGCGCCTGCTCAACAGCCTGATGGACATCCTGTCCGGCGTCCCGTCCATCGTCATGGGCATCTTCGGCTTCACCCTCATCCTGTTCCTGCATCGTCTGGGCTTTGCCGGGGCCAGCTCCGGCCTGTTGCTGGCCGGGGGCTGCCTGGCCCTGCTGGTCCTGCCCGCGCTGGTGGTGACCACGCGCACCGCCCTGGAGAGCCTGCCCGCCTCCCTGCGCCTGAGCGGGGCCGCCCTGGGCCTGCGTCACGGCCAGGTCGTGCGCCACCTGTTGCTGCCGCAGGCCAGTCGCGGCATCCTGAGCGGAATCATGCTGGCCCTGGGCCGTTCCGCCGAGGATACGGCCGTCATCCTGCTTACCGGCGTAGTGGCCAACGCGGGGCTCCCCGCCGGTCTGGGCCTGCGTTTCGAAGCCCTGCCCTTTTTCATCTATTACACGGCTGCCCAATACCAGACACCGGAAGAGCTGCAGCGGGGCTTCGGCGCCGCCCTGACCCTGCTGGCCATTTCCGGCGGCCTGCTCCTGCTGGCCTGGTGGCTGCATGAACGTTTCCGCCGGGAACGGCAGCCGGGCATGACGCCCCTGACGTTTTCGGGAGGACCGCAATGACCCCTCTTGTCCGCATCCATGATCTGTGCCTGCACCTCAACGGCCGCGCCATCCTGCACCATGTGGATCTTGAACTGCCGCGCCACGGCATCAGCGTCCTGCTGGGGCGTTCCGGTTCCGGCAAGACCAGTTTCCTGCGCTGCCTGAACCGCCTGCACGACTGCACCAAGGACAGCCGCATGCAGGGGCAGGTGGAACTCTTGCTGGACGGGGAGATGCGGGACATCAGCCGCCTGCGGGGCGAGGAGGCCCTCTCCCGTCTGCGCCGTCAGGTGGGCATGGTCTTCCAGACCCCCAATGTGCTGCCAGCCAGTATCGGACAAAACCTGCTGCTGCCCCTGCAGCTGGCTGCCGGGCTGGATATGGACGAGGCCCGCTCACGGGCCCGGCGCAGTCTGGAAGACGTGGGCCTGTGGCCGGAAGTCCATGACAGGCTGGGCGACCCTGCCGGCTCCCTTTCCGGCGGCCAGCAGCAACGCCTCTGTCTGGCCCGCACGCTGGCCCTGGAGCCGCAGATCCTCTTGCTGGACGAGCCCACGGCATCCCTCGACCCGGCCAGTACCCGCCGCATCGAGGATCTGCTCCTGCAGCTTTCGGAACGTTACGCCATCATCCTCGTCTCGCACGGGATCGCCCAGGCACGCCGTCTGGCGACCCGACTCCTGCTTTTTGAGGACGGCCATGCCCGCGGCCCCTTCCCGCCGGAAGAGCTGGCCCGCATCTTCCCCCATGAGGATGCGGCGGGACAGGCCTGAGACGAGGGGCTCGCAGTCAACACCACGTCCGGCGGGCCGGTGTTTTTCCGCTGGCAGGGCGGCAGGCATCATGCTATCCAGAAAGAAGGAACCCCTGTCCGTGACGGGCAGATCGTCTAACCCCTTGCAAGGATCCGTCATGTCTGCTGCCATCCGCAATCCCCTGCCGCTGTGGGGATTGTACTTTCTGCTGCTTGTGGCCATGTTCGCCACGCCCCTGTCCAACCTGAGTTTTCTGCTCTGGATCATCGCCCCCCTGCTGGCCCTGACGATCCGCAACAGCGCCCGCAAGGAAGGCTTGGAGGACGATGCCCAGCACGCCTCCTGGATCATGGGCTCGGCCGGGCTCTTCCTCCTGCTGGTCTTCCTGCTCATCGGCGGCATGGCCACCGCCAGCTCGACCCTGATCGGATCGGAGTCCCAGCAGCGCATCAACGAGATCAGCACCGCCATGAGCCGGCAGCAGATGCCCTGGAAGGACGCCTTCGTCCAGCTGCTGGAAGTCCAGGGCGTCAAAGGCATGATCCTTATTTGTGCCGGCGGTCTCCTGCTGAGCGTGCTCTGGCCCCTGCAGCGCATCCTCCAGGGCATGGTGGCCCTGAAGATGCAGGTGGCCCCGCGCCGTATCTCCACCGGCGGCAAGCTGCTGACCCTGCTGCTGGCCGTCCTGCTGGCCGGGGTCTCGTGCCTCGCCGCCCTCGGCGCGACCCTGTAAACAGGCCCCGTCAAAAAACATCCGGGTGCAAAAAGTGCCCTGCCTGCCGGTGCCCCGTGGCACAGGCGGACAGTTCCTGAGCCTCGGCATACCACCAAGGGGGGTGTCGCATGATCCGTCCCCGCTTCCGTCATACCGGCAGGCCTTGCTGCCTGATTCTGCTCTGTTTGCTGCTCCTGCCCTGGCTGGGCGCCTGCGCCCCCCAGTACGGCGTGAGCGTGGATTCCCTGCGCGGCCCCCAGGCCGACAACGCCGGCACCGTCTATGTTCCCCGCCCCGGCGTGGAAGGCATGGCCGAGGACGACCTGCGGTTCCGGGATGTGGCCGCACAGCTGGAGCCCTGCTTCACGGCCCGGGGCTACACCCTGAAACTGGACGGACAGCCGCAGGACAAAAGCGATAACCTGGTCTTCATCAGCTTCGGCATCAGCGAGCCCGACGTGCGCATCTACACCACGGTCAGCTATGTGCCCTACACCTGGGGCCGGGGGCATTTTCGCCATACCCGCTGGGTGCGCGAGGAAGAGACGCGGACCAAGGTCTTTTTCCATGCCGGGCTGCTGCTGGAAGGCTGCACACGGGCACCGGACGGCGGCCGCGGCAAGAACCTCTGGCGGACAGAGATCCGCTGTACGGGACGGGATGATGACTTCCGCACCCTGCTGCAGGCCATGCTGCCCGTTTTGCAGCAGCACCTGGGCAAGGATACCGGCGGGCGACGCTATTTCGTCGTGACGCTGGATGAGGATGAAGCGCCTGTGGTGGAAGAAAAGGAAGTCACGGCCAACTGAGATGCGGCCGGTCCACCGATATGAAAGAGCCCTGCCGGTATCCGGCAGGGCTCTTCTTCATCAAGGCTGCGTCATGTTTTCTCCTGTCCAGCCGCCGCCAAGGGCCCTGACGAGAGAAACTGCATCCTTGGCCATGGCCGCCCGATGCGAGGCGTATTCCGTCTCGGCGCTCAGGCTGGATGCCTGGGCCGTCAGGACATCCAGATAGTCGCCCTTGCCCCCCGCGTATAGATCGCGGGAAAGCCGCAGGGCCTGTCTCTGATGGTCCCGGGCCGCACGCAGGCCGTCTTCCCGGCGTGATTCCTTTTCATAGGCCGACCAGGACGTCTCCACGTCATGCAGGGCCTCCAGGACCGTTTCCCGGTACACAAGAGCGGCCTCTGCCGCGGCTGCCCGGGCCTGATCCACCATGGCCTTGTTCCGGCCGAACGAGAAGATGTTCCAGCTTGCCATGGGCCCCACGCCCAGGCTCTTCATGGCGTCGCTCCAGGAGACGAAGTCCGAGGAAGTGACGGCCCCGCTACCCACAAGGGAAAAGCTGGGAAAGAGCGCTGCCTGGGCCACCCCGATGCGTGCCGTGGCCGCATGGTGCTCGGCTTCGGCCTTGCGGACGTCCGGCCTGCGGCGCAGCAGATCGGAAGGCACGGCCGAAGGCAGACTGCGCAATTCCGGTATGGGCCCGGCGGGGGACAGCCGGGCATCGAACATGCCGGGATTGCGGCCGGCAAGGGCCTCCAGACCGCGGATGGCCGCCACGACCTCCGCTTCCGCCGACGGCACGGACGCCTGCGTGGTCTCCATCTGGGCCCGGGCGGCATGCAGGTCGAGCATGGCCACGGTACCGGCATCGGCACGGGCCTGGATGACGCGTACCGTATCCCGCTGCACGGCCACGTTCTCCAGTGCGATGCGGAGTTTTTCCTGTGCCAGCCGCAGATCCACATAGCCATTGGCCACTTCCACCGCCAGGGAGGCGCGTGCGTCGGCAAGGCTTATGCCCGCGGCCTCCAGATCGGCCCCGGCAGCTTCCAGGCTGCGCCGCAGCCCGCCGAACACGTCCACGGCCAAGGCCAGCTGCACGGAGGCGTCCAGTTTGGTGGCTGTCCCGTCGGGCGCATAGTTCCGGGAGCGGGCAAGCTCGCCCGTCCCTGTGGCATCCGGCAGGAATTCCGCACGGGCCTCCATGCGTGCCGCCCGCGACTGGGCCACCCGCTGCACGGCCTGCCGGACGGAAAGGCTCCCCTCCTGGGCTTCGAGCACCAGGGCCGTCAGCAGCGGATCATGAAACTCCTCCCACCAGGACGGGCGCAGGGGGGCACCCGTACCGGCAAGCGTGCCGGGCAGGAAGTTTTCCGGTACGTCCGCGTCCGCCCGCTTGAAGTCAGGCCCCAGGGTGCAGCCGCCCAGACCGGACAGGCACACGGCCAGCAGCAGGCACAGGGCCGCGCGACCGCCGCGGAACTTTCTCGAAGCCTTTTCGCGCAGGCGCTGGAAAACGGCATACAGGGCCGGTGTGAACACAATGCCCACACATGTGGCCGCCAGCATGCCGGCAAAGGTCGTGATGCCGATGGCCTGACGGCTGGCGGCACCCGCACCGTCCGCGAACACCAGGGCAGAACGCCGAAGAGGAAGGTCCAGGCCGTCATCATCACGGCGCGGAAACGCAGGTTAGCCCCCGAAAGGGCCGCCTCCTCGATGCCTTTGCCGCCCTCGCGCTCCTGCTTGGAGAATTCCACCATCAGGATGGCGTTCTTGGCCGCAAGGCCGATGAGCATGACCAGGCCCAGCTGGGCATAGATGCTCATGGATTCCCCGCAGACGGTCAGCCCCAGCAGGGCCCCCAGCACGGCAAAGCTGACGGTCAGCATCACCGGCACGGGGATCGTCCAGCTCTCGTACTGCGCCACCAGGAAAAGATAGGCGAACAGCAGGACCAGCCCCATGAGGAACACGACCTGCCCGGTGTTCTGCTTTTCCTGATAGCTGAGGCCCGTCCATTCGATATGGTAGCCCGCGGGCAGCTTGATGCCCTCGATGGCCGCATACAGGTCGCCGGAGCTGACACCGGGGGCGCTCTGGGCGTTGATCTCCGCCGCGACCATCTTGTTGAAGCGCGTGATCTGGCGCGGCCCCACTTCATACTGGAGCGTGCCCAGAGCGCTCAGGGGCACCATGTCGCCGTTGCTGTTGGGGATGAGCAATTCTTCCACATGGTGCAGCGACGAGCGGGAGTCGGCCCCGGCCTGGAGCTTGACCTCGAAATTGTTGCCGCTCAGGGTGAAGTCGTTGATATAGTAGGACGCCAGCACATCCTGGAGCGTGGAAAACACGGTCCCGGCCTGTACGCCCAGCAGTTCGGCCTTTTCGCGGTCCAGGCGCAGGCGGAGCTGCGGCGTGGCCGCATCATAGGCCGTCATGGCGAATATGGTCTCGGGGCGTGCCGACAGATCACCGACAAAGGCGTCCGTGACGGTGGCCAGCGCGGAAGCATCGATGTCCCCGATGCCGCAGATGTCGAACGAGGCACCGCCCGTGGCTCCCAGGCCCATGATGGCCGGCGGCGTGAAGGCCACGATGCTGGCGGCGGCGATGTCATGCGTCCGTCCCTGGATCTGTCCCATGATGGCCGAAAGGCGGGTCTGCGGCGTGCTGCGCTCCTCCCAGGGATCCAGCTCCACGATGCACATGGCCGCGTTCTCCCCGCTGCCGCTGAGCATGCTCATGCCCGAGACCTGCATGACGGAACGGATGCCGGGGATGGCCGCCAGACGCTCGCGCACCGTGGCCAGCACCGCATCGGTACGTTCCTGGACAGCATCGCCGGGCAATTCCACATTGCAGAAGATGACGCCCTTGTCTTCCATGGGCAGGAACGACGGCGGGATATGCCCACACAAGAGCCATACGCCGAGGAAGCTCCCGACCAGTATGCCCAGCGTCAGTCCGCCGCGCCGCACAAGGCGCCCCGTCATGCCCAGGTAGCGGCCGCGCAGGGCGTCCAGGAACCTGTTGACGGGCAGGAAGATGGGGGCACACTGCCCGCCCGACCTGCGCAGGACCAGGGCGCACAGAGCCGGGCTGAGCGTCAGCGCCACCACGGTGGAAAGGCAAAGGGCCACGCACATGCTCACCACGAACTGGCGGTAGATGGCCCCCACCATGCCGCCGTAAAAGGCCAGAGGAGCATAGCAGGCCACCGTGACCAGAGTCGTGGCGATGACAGCCCCGGTGATCTGCCGCATGCTTTTTATGGCTGCCTCACGGGCGGGCAGGCCTTCGCGTTCCATGATGCCCTGCGTGTTCTCCACCACCACGATGGCATCGTCCACCAGGGAACCGATGACGAGGATCAGGCCGAACATGGTCAGGGTGTTGATGCTGTATCCCAGGGCGTACATGACGCTGAAGGTCCCCACCAGCGACACGGGGATGGCCACCGCCGGGATGAGCGTGGCCCGCCAGTCCTGGATGAACAGCCACGTCACCAGAACGACCAGGATCAGGGCCACCACCAGGGTGGAGACCATCTCCCGCATGGAGGCGACGATGAACTTGGTCGGGTCATAGGCGATGGAATAGCTCACACCGGGCGGGAAGCGCTGCTCCCAGGTGGCCAGCTCGGCCTTGATGCGGTTCATGGTCGCCAGCGCATTGGCATCAGGGCTCCGGTACAGGGACAGGCCCACGCTTTCCTTGCCGTTGAAGGTGGAACGTCCTGAATAGCTGCTGGAGCCCAGCTCCACAGTGGCCACGTCCCGCAGGCGTACTATCCGGCCGCTGTCGGCATCGGAGCGGACCACGATCTCGCCGAATTCTTCCGCCGTCTTGAGGCGCCCCTGCACATTGAGCTTGTAGGAAACGTAACGGTTGCTGCCTTCGGCCCCCAGCGTGCCCGCGGCCGCCTGCACGTTCTGCGCCTCCACGGCGCTCCTGATCTCGCTGGACGAGATGCCGAGCCCGGACATGCGCAAGGGGTCCATCCAGATGCGCATGGCGTATTCCTGCTGCGACATCATGTCCGACGAGGAGACCCCCTCCAGACGGGCCAGGGCATCCTTGACGTTGTTGTTCACATAGTTGACCAGCTCGTTCAGGCTCAGGGAGGTGCCGTCGGTCTGGAAGGCCAGCATGGCCAGAATATCGTTGCCGCGCTTCTCCACCGTGATGCCGACCTTGGTCACCTCGCTGGGCAGCTGGGCCTCCGCCCGTTTGACGGCATTTTGCAGGTTGACGAGGGCGATGTCGGAATCCGTGCCGGAGCGGAAGGTCACGGAGCAGGAATAGGAGCCGGAATTGCTGCTGGTGGAAGAAAAGTACAGCAGGTCCTCCACGCCGTTGATCTCGTTCTCCAAAGGCATGGCCACGGTCTGGGCCACCACGTCGGCACTGGCCCCGGAATAGGTCGCCGAAACGAAGAGCGTGGGGGGCGCGATCTCGGGATATTCCGCCACCGGCAGGTTGGCCAGGGAGATGCCGCCGGCCAGCAGCAGGATCAGGCTCACCACAGCGGCAAGGCGGGGACGTTCGATGAAGATGCGCGAAAACATGCTAGTCCCGCACTCCGGCATCCGCGCCCTTGCGGGCATAGTCCACCTTCATCCCGTCAGCCACCTTGTGCGTGCCGTCCGTGACGACCCGCTCATGGGCGGTCAGCCCCGAGCGGACCGTCTGGGATTCGCCCACCAGATTCCCCAGCGTCACGCGGCGCAGGCTCACCCGGTCGTCCTCCTGCACCACATAGACGAACGCTCCCTGCGCGTCATGCTGCACGGCCGACGGGGGCACGGCAGGCACAAGGCTGTCCGTCTGCCGGTACAGGGTCACCACCACCGTGCTCTCAGGCACGAGACGGCTCTGGGGATTGGCCAGCTCGGCGTAGACCTGGATCGTGTCCGTCCTACCCTCCGCCGTGTTGTCCACGATGGTCACCCGGCCTTCGGTCCCGTAGTCCGTACCGTCGGCAAGCCGGACCCGCACCCGCCCCAGCGAGCGCAGTTCCTCTTCGGAACCGAAAACAGCCTGCATGTCGCGTACGCTCAGGCCAAAGCGCACACGCACAGGATCCGTCCTGACCAGCGTCACCAGCGTGCCGGACGAGGTGGTCACATAATTCCCGGCCGTGAAGGCCGTGACCCCGATACGCCCGGCCATGGGCGCCACTATCCGGGTGTTGCACAGGTCATCCTGGGCCGTCACAAGGTCGGCCTCCGCCGCCAGCAGTTCACCATAGGCCACCTGCTCCGCCGTTCGGCGCTTTCCAGCACATCACGGCTTGACGGCCTGCTTTTTGAACAGGCTGCGATTGCGGGCCAGGTCGGCCCGGGCATAGGCGTGCTCCGCCTTGTACTGCACGACCTTGCCCCGGGCATTCTTCACCGCGGCCTCGTAGCGCACCGGATCGATGCGGTAGAGCATCTGGCCGGCCTGGACCGTATCGCCATCGCGAAAACCCACTTCCAGGATCTCGCCCGCCACTCGCGGCACCAGCGATACCGTGGCAGGCGAGACCACCCGACCGGTATAGCGGCGGCTCTGGGTGTCCTGTACGGCAAGGACCCCCCCACTTCCACCACAGGCGCCGGTACCGGCATGCCCGGCCCCGGCATGGCCGCCCGGACAAAGGGGACGGCACACAGGAACAGCAGCAGGGACAACAGGAGGAATCTTCTCATTTGCCCGCTCCCTGCGCCTGCGCTGCCCGCAGTTTTTTGCCTTCCTCCAGGGCGATGGCAAGGACACGCTCGAAGGTCGCCCTGTCTTCCGCCGACACATCACGCAGCAGATGGTCCAGGATGCCGTTGATCTTGTCGTGATGATAGCGGTAGCGCTCCATGCCTTTGTCCGTCATACGGATGGAGACCGCCCGCCGGTCCTTTTCCGATGGTTCCCGCACCACCAGCCCCTCCAGGACCAGCCCCTGCACCGTCTGCGAGATGCAGCCCGGCGAAAGGTAGAGCAACTGGGCCAGCTCCTTGACCATGAGCCCTCTGGGGGCACAGGCCACCAGGGCCTCGATGATCCGCCCCGGTGCCGTGGGCAGTGTGCCTTCCGGCATATCCGGCCCCTGGGTGGGGTGTTTTCCCAAAGAGAGCAGGATCTCCGAAAGATCCGGTATCTGCGTCCATTCCATGTGAGCCCTCTTAATTATTTATTTAAAAAATAGTTTAGTTACTAAATTATTTCTTTATGTCGCCCACCTCTCCTTGTCAACCGCTCCGCACGCAAAGCCCTCCCGGAAGGGCCCGAAACGCCAGCAGGGAGGCCTGCCCGTACGGCAAAGCCTCCCTGCTGTCTTGGTCCCCTGCGGACCGGTCTGGACGACCGTATGGTCTATTCCGGCAGGCTTTCTGCCAGATCCTTGATCCAGCGGATGGTCTGACGGCTCATCTTTCGATGCATGTCCTCATCATTGCTCACATGCAGGGCCCGGGCCAGGCAACCGGCCACACAGACGGGCTCCAGCCCGGCCTTGCGCCGGTCATGGCACAGATCACACTTGCAGGCCTTGCCGGTAACGGCATCCAGATGGGGCACATGGTAGGGACAGGCCGTCACGCAGGCACCGCAGCCCGTACAACGGTCGGCATCGATATGGACGATGTTTTCCTCATCCAGCCACATGGCATCATGCGTACAGGCTCGAAGACAGGCGGGCCGCGCACAGTGCACACAGGTCACGAAGCCCATGGGCAGGTTGACCTTGCCCTCTTTCAGAGCGGGCGTGCCGCCCAGCTGCCGGCACAGGGGCAGGGAGATCCCGTGCCACTGACGGCAGTGGATCTCGCAGGCCTTGCAATTGACACAGCGTTTTTCGTCAAAAACGATGCAGGTGGAACTGCTCATCAGTTTTCCTCCCGGGCATGATCATTGCGGACGGGGCGCAGGGTCACAAAGTGCTCCTGCAGGGCAAGGCCGTGGACCATGGCATCTTCCTTGTCCAGTCCGCCATGCATGAACTCCTGGTCTGCCAGTCCCTTGCCGCGGGCCCTGCTCTCCACCGGCAGGCGATGCCCGAAACCATGCAGCATGAACACGGCATCGGGATGCATGCCGGGGATGACACGCACCCGGATCTCGCCACCCTTGCCGTCAGCTCTTTCCATACGGACAGCATCTCCATCCTCCACGCCCAGCTCGCGGGCCCGTTCCGGGGCGATCCAGGCACGGTTTTCCGGCAGGCTGTCGTACAGCAAGGGATTGTTCTGGGTGTGCGAATGGGTGTGGCGCGCATTGCGTCCCACGATCAGGCGGAACTGCCCCTTCCCCGGCCGGGGCACGTCCTGCCAGGGCATGAGCGAAGGCAGACCGGCTTCCCGCCAGGGACCGAAAAGGACTTCTATCTTGCCGGAAGGCGTCGCGAAACGGGGGCCCAGATCGATGGGGGCATCTGCGAGAGAGACGGAACCGTGCCGGAAATCCTCCACGGAGACACCAGTCCCTTCCAGCTGGAAGCGCCAGACATCTTCCAGCGTCTCGCAGGCCAGATCCTCCAGCCCCAGACGGCGGGCCAGCTGTCCCAGGATCCACCAGTCCGGCCGGGTATCGAAACGGATATCCGCAGCCGGGCTGCGCATGATGAAGGCAGGCTTGCTGCCGCTCTTGACCTGGAGCAGGGATCCCCGCTCCACAAAGGACGGCATGGGCAGCACCACATCGCTGAACCAGGCCGTATCCGACCAGGAAAAGGTCAGCGAGACCATCAGCTCCAGACCGGCCAGCTGGGCCTTCTGCCGTTCAGGGTCCGGCATGGCGGACAGAGGGTCGTGCTTGAGGGTGAAGTAGGCCTTGACGGGATACGGATCCCCGCTTTCCACGGCCCGGAAGGCCTTGTGCAGCAGGCTGGTGCCGGGAGCAAAGGCCGGTTCGGCCCAGCCGACGCCGTCCGCCCGCTTTTCCCCGGGGGCGGCATACAGCGAGGTGAAGGAGCGCAGGCCCTTGCGGCCGGCATCCTTGGGACCCGCCGCCAGCAGCAGGCCGCCCTTACTGCCGAAAGCGCCCAGCAACGCGTCGATGAGGTAGGCCGTACGGCAGACCATGAACGACTGGGGATAGCGTGTGCTCATCCAGCCGCCATGCCAGATGACCTGCGGCGCCGCAGCGGCCAGGGAACGCGCCAGCTCTGCGATGACATCTGCCGGGATGTCGCACTGGCTTTCGGCCCATTGCGGCGAATAGGGGCGCACAAAGTCCGCCAGCGCTTCGAAACCCTGGACATAACGCTCCACATACGCGGCATCGTAGAGTTTTTCTTCGATCAGGACATACAGCACTGCCAGGTTGAGAGCCAGATCCGTGCCGGGACGGATGCAGAGGTTCTGCTGTGCCTTGAGCCCCGTCACCGTGGGACGAACGTCCACACAGGTCAGGCGACAGCCCTTGTCCAGCGCGTCCAGCACCTGATTGAGCTCCCCGACCTTGAGAGATTCCAGAAAATTCCGGCCCTGCACGACGATATGGCGGCAGTTCTTGAAATCATAGATCCATTTGCCGCGCCCGTGACCGGTCAGGGAGTAGGAGGCCTGGTTGACGTTATGGGCACAGGCGTCATCATGAGTGCAGTAATTGGGCGAGCCCAGACCGCGCATCAGGGCCTTGCTCATGTCGGAGAACGGCCCGGGCCGCTCGGACCAGAGCACACTGCGCGGCCCGTAAGTGGCCATGATCGTTTTCAATCGTTCCGCCACATAATCCAGGGCCTCGTCCCAACTCACGGAACGCCACAGTCCTGCGCCGCGCTCTCCGGCACGGATCAACGGCCCCTGCGGACGTTCATCATCAGCATACAGAGCCAGGGACGCGGCGCCCCGGGGGCACAGGGCCGCCCCGGAAGCACTGTGGCTGTTGCCGCATATCCAGCGCGGCACGCCGTTCTCACAATGGATCTCCACAGGGCAGCGTGTATTGCACATGCCGCACAAGGAGTAGACGATGGATGACGCCATATATGGACTCCTGCCCGCATGGCGGGCGCGTATTAGTCGATGATCGCCCCTTGTCCGTCCTGCCCGACGGGACATACCAGACGTCCCAGCAGCAGGCGCAAGGGGATGTAGGCCAGCACGAACCAGAAGACGAAGCCCGGCTCAGGCCCCAGCAGGGGCAAAGAAAAGGGAAGGGAGGGGCTGACCGTACCGAAACGGGCCTGCATCCAGGCCAGAGCCAGAGGGACAGGCCATAACGACGCTACCCACAGGGCTCCGTTGAGGGAAAAATAATAGCCAAAGGCCTCATGCCCCTGGCGATTGACTGCCTTGTAAGCATCCTTGCCGCTCTCGCGCAACGCTCGCTCACTCAGCTTGTGGTAATGCCGCATCTCGGTGCGCAGTTCCTTGAGACGGGCCGCATGCATGCGCTGCCCGAGCCGCAAGGTCAGCAGGCCCAGCACCACGGCCTGGGCTGCCAGTACGCATGTCCCCACTATATAGCCCCATTCCGGCAGCTCCGGGAACCAGCGGTACGGAGCGATGCACCAAGGATCTATCCACAACAAAAAACTTTTCATGCCGCGCAAAAACAGGGCAGGGAAAGCCCCTGCCCTCCGGTAGTTATCCGAAAATACGGTAATTGAAGAAGCCGCGCAAGACGTAATCCGTACCCACATACAGGGCAAGGACGATGAAAAGGCGCTTCAGCCAGATGTCCGAGAAAAAGCGGGACGTGTAAGGCCCGATAAGCGAGCCCACGGCGATGCCCACCAGTTCCAGCCCCACCAGGGACCAGTCCACAGTCACGCCATGCAGCAGCAGGGTCGTGATACCGGTGATCATGCTCACCAGCACGGCCAGAGCGGACGTTCCTGCGGCCAGATACATGGGCAGCTGGGTGATGCTGGTCAGGAAAGGTACCAGCAGGAAACCGCCACCCACACCCAGGAAGGCGGCAATGGAAGAGATGACGATACCGCCCACGAACGGCAGCACAGGATTGAAGGAGAACTCCACGCCGCAGAAGGTGAAGACGCAGCGTCCCAGACTGAAGCTGCGCAGACGGACACCGGTCTCCACGACCTCACCGGGATTCTTGTTTTTCACCGACGCTTCGAAAGCTTTGGCAGCTTCTTTGGCCTTGGCCTTGGAACGCTGCCCGGCGGGAGAGGTCTCCCACATCAGATAGCAGCCCAACAGCAGGACAAAGAGACCAAAATAGCCCTGATACGAGGAAAAATTCAGTTTACCGGCCGTCAGCTTGACTGCCATGAAAGCGCCCACGATGGACCCCAGACCCAGAGCGATCCCCAGCGGCAGCACGATACGCTTCAGACGATAGTAGCTGAAGGTGCTCAGGGCCGCGGAAAGCCCGGCCAGCATCTGGTTGGACACCCGCACAGAATCGGTGATGGATTTGTTGAGGGGCGTCTGCCCAAAGGATTTGGCATAGGCGCCCAAGCCATGCACACTCATGTGGCCCACGCCAGCCATAACACCACCAAAAGCCCCTACCGTAGAGAAAATCCAGCCTACCCACAGGGCCCAGCCGAAAGCCAGCAGCATGTTGGTCTGCGGCCCGCCGGGAATCCCCAGATAGCCGGGGGCCGCCTGCATGTCGATGGACTGCGGCGCCGTTTCAAGTTGTTTGGCGATGGCATTGGCAAGCGGGCTCGTTTCTGCCGCCAGCGCAAGACTGGTATAAAGTGCGATACCGACCAGGACCAGAGTGGTCCCCAGGACGATTTTTTTCATGGAGCCTCCTTAATAAATTTAATAATCAATACTTATATACTATCCATAAGAAACACTTTGTGCAAGCCCATTTCAGCGTGAAGGGCACAGGTTGAAGGAGATTAGCCCGCACTCTGACTTCTCTCGGCGTGGTACAGGCTAACGCATGAAGAAATCAAAGATTACCCTGAAAAGAACGCAGACCGCAGTCGGTAGGATGGCAAATCAGCTCGTCATGGAGCAAAAGGCCGTAAGCCAAGAGCACAGCCGTGCCTGCTTTTGCAGCTAGCCCGCGTCAGTCATCCGGACGCAGCGGTTACGGCTGTGACAACAGCTTTTTTTAGTCTAG
>NZ_JBNPNC010000051.1:0-17619 GCF_050314315.1 Desulfovibrio sp. SGI.102
ACCATACCTTTTAAAATCAAAAAACATGCCGGACATCCTCTAAAAACAGATATTGATTTATTTTGTTCTATATAAAAAATATTATTTTGAATATGTTTCAATAAAAAATAACACAAACCAGTTATTTCTTGAAAAATATCTCTTACTCATATACGGTCGCCTCTGGCATATGAAATAAAAGGAGGACTTTTATGGCTCTGGAAGACAAAGACATTTTTAATGCCATTTTCAACAAATACAGCGACCAGCCCATCGAATTCATCATGGAGCAGTACGAAAAGGCAAAGATCCTTAATATGGCCATCGAGCGCCGGGTCAACGCCCAGGCCGAGCAGCCTGTGAAGGTCGAAGAGGCCGCGCCTGCCGCCCTGCCCCCCGTGGACGAACCCCTTCCCGTCGAAGAGGAAAAGAAGCCCGCCCCGGCCCCCAAAAAGATCTTCACCAAGGCCGATCTGGTCTTCAATCCCGCGGAAGCCATCACGGACAACACCATCACCTGCTGCCTGTGCGGCAAGGCGGCCTGCTCCCTGACGTCCCGCCATCTGGCCAATCACGGCATCAATGTGGAAGAGTACAAATACCTCTGCGGCTATCCTTCCGAGCAGAAGCTGATGTCCCGGAATTTCGAAGCCAAGATGCGCCGCAATGTCCAGAGGGCCCAGCAGGCGCGCAAGGAAAAGCGCCGGGCCGAAAACGCCTAACGCCATCATGGCATGGCCTGCTCTGCTCCCAGGAGCGGGCATGATCCGTCCCGTAGTGAAAAGAAACAAAGAAGGGGATGCCCACGGGCACCCCCTTCTTTGTTTCTTCCGACATGCCGGCAGTCGCGGCAACGCCCCTCCGAATCCCGCCACAGGGCAGAGCATCAGGGACGATACGCACGCAGGGCAAACATGGGCACCGGATTGTAGGTGGCGTCCTGCCGGACGAAGATCCGCCCGCTGAGCCCGGTATCACAGCTGCAACGGACAAAGCCCGCCCGTGCCAGGGCCTCCATGTCCCACTGCGGCCGTTCCCGGCGGCTCAGGGGCAGGGCCCGGCGGATGTCCTCCCCTTCCTGCAGGAGGGCACTATCCACGTCGGCATGGGCATGTTGCCCCTTTTCATCGGCAAGCCGGGTAAAGTCCACCGCCCCGTAATCGGCATCAAAATTGAGCAGCACGCCGCCGGGCCGCAGCACCCGCAACCACTCCGCATAGGCCGCCTCGGGATCCGTCAGCGTCCAGGTCAGGTTGCGGGCCAGGACGCCGTCAAAGGACGAATCCCCAAAGTCCAGCTCCGTGGCACTCATGCAGCGCCAGTCCACCGTGCAGCCTGCCTCATCGGCCAGTGCGGCGGCCTGGGCGAGCATCCCCTCGCTCAGATCGACGCCCGTGACCTCGCAGCCCGCCTGTGCCAGCAGGATGGCAAAAAATCCCGCGCCCGTGCCCAGATCCAGTATGCGCAGGGCGGTCCCGTCTTCCCTGCGCGGCAGCCAGGGCAGGATCTCCGCCCGCCACAGGGAGGACTTGTCACTCTGCAATTCCTCACGGCGTACCTGCCCGAAAGCGTCGGAACGCCGGGTCCAGTAACGCCGGATGCGCCCGTCGAGCCCGGGCCGGGCCTTAACAGCATCCCCGGGGATGCCGGTAGTCTGCTCCATCATGTGCTCCTTTACGGTGTCGTGCGGGTATCGGCAGCCCTTGCCTCTGGGCCGTCTTTTTCCCTGCGGCACGATCACGAAATCTTGCCCGTCTCATGGACGGGATGCGGCCGGTCGTTCCCTGCCGGTGCCGTGCCGCAAATCTGCAGCCACCCTGCCGCCATGCCCGCAGGATGCTTTACGGCAGAGAGCCATGCGCTCCTGTCGTTCAGACCTTCGTTGCCCCGGGGGCTCTTCCTGTCCCGGCAGCTTCGTCACAGCTCCCGTCCCATGCGGAGCGGAACGGGACGACTGTTTCCAGCATCCGCCGCAAGCGCGGGCTGCGGGCGCTCCCCAGCTGCGACACCGGCAGATGCTCCGCACAGCGGCCCTGATCCAGGACCAGCAAACTGTCACAGACCAGTGTTGCGGCCTGGAGATCATGGGTGATGAAAAGGCAGGTCGTGTCGCTGCGAATGTCCCGCAGCAATTCCAGTATCTGCACCTGTACCGGGACATCCAGCGAGCTCACGGCCTCGTCCAGCACCAGAAAGGACGGTCGCGCGGCCAGCGCCCGCGCGATGCAGGCCCGCTGCACCTGGCCGCCGCTGAGTTCATGCGGCAGACGGCCGGACAATGAAGGCGAAAGCCCCACGCGTTCCAGCAGCCTGTCCACTTCCCGTCGCCGCTCCCGGCGGGAAAGGCGGCAGCCCGGCCCCAGGCCCTCGTCCACGGCCTCCGCCAGTGTAAAGCCCGGATCGACCGAGGTCACATAGTCCTGAAAGACCACGGAGAGCCTCCCGCCCCGGGCCCGCCATTGCCGCAAGGGCTGACCTTCCAGCAGCACGATACCACGGTCGGGCCGCTCCAGCCCCAGCAGCAGACGGGCCAGCGTGCTCTTGCCGCTGCCGCTCTCGCCCACCAGGCCCGCCATCTCGCCCCGCTCCAGACAGAAGTCCAGCCCCTGCAGCACGGGCCGGGAGCCCCCTCCATGGGGGACGGCATAGGTCTTCCAGATATCCCGGACGGCAAGAAAGATGTCGCTGCCGCTCATCACCTGTCTCCCAGAGCCTGCCGGAAGCCCCGCCACAGGGCCAGCCGGGTACGGACCAGATGCCGGGTGCAGGCATGGCCCGGCGCATCGAAAAGCTGTGCTGCCTGCCCATACTCGACGCAGCGCCCCGCCTGCATGACCAGCACCTCGTCTGCCAGCTGCTGTACGGCGCCAAGATCGTGCGAGACGAAAATTAGTGAGGCATCACGGGCCACGTCGGCCAGACAGCGCAGTACCTGCTGCTGATGGCAGGCATCCAGAGCGGTGGTAGGCTCATCGGCCACCACCAGCGCGGGCCGCAGGGCCAGCGTCAGGGCGATCATGCAGCGTTGCAGCATGCCGCCGGACAACTGGTGCGGGTAGCTGCTCAGGACGGTCTCCGGCAGGTCCACCCGCTGCAGGGCCTCGCAAACAGCCTCCCGGGCCCGGGCAGCGGACATCCGCCCCCTGTCCCGCAAGGCCCCTTCCAGCTGCTTTCCCAAAGGCCTGAGAGGATCGAAGGCCGTCATGGCCTGCTGCAGGATGACGGCCATACCCGTGCCGCGCAGCTCCCGCCAGCCTGCGGGATCGAGACGGCCCAAATCGCGGCCGTCGAAATGCAATTGCCCGCTCCTGACCAGACCGGACGGCAGCAGGCCCAGCAGGGCCCGGCAGAGCAGGCTCTTGCCGCTGCCGCTCTCGCCCACGATGCCCAGACAGTGCCCGCGTTGCAGCGAAAAGCTCACGTCCTGCACCAGCGGCCTGCCGGACAGGCCCTCCGTGACGGAGACATGCCGCAGTTCCAGCAGCGGCACGGGATGTCCATGATTCACAGCACAGGCTCCTTGTGCATGGCGTGCCTGGGGTCCAGGGCATCACGCAGGCTGTCGCCCAGATAGTTGCAGGCCGCCACCACCAGCAGGATGGCCAGCCCGGGCGGCAGCATCTGCCACGGGTACAGAACCATCACCTCGCGCGCCTCGCCCAGCATCATGCCCCATTCCGGTGTGGGCGGCTGCACGCCGAGCCCCAGAAAGGACAGGGCCGAGACCATCAGTATCACCGCGCCGGTATCCAGCGTGGCCAGGACGCTGATCTCCCCGGCGGCGCAGGGCAGCAGATGACGCCTCATGATGTGGCCCGTGCCGTAGCCCGCCACACGCGCAAAACGCACGAAGTCCCTGTCCGCATAACGGAGGGTGATGGTCCGCATCATGCGCGCGTACCAGGGCCACTTGGCCACCACGCAGGCCAGCACCACGTTCTCCAGCCCCGGCCCCAGCATGCCCACGATGGCCAGAACCATGACCTCGCCGGGAAAGGAGAGCATCACGTCGCACAGCCGCATGAGGCAGGACTCCACCCGCCCGCGCACAAGGCCCGCCAGCATGCCCAGCAGGGCCCCCAGCGAGACCGTGGCCCCCATGGCCAGCAGCGAGACGCCCAGCGTGGCCCGGGCCCCGTAGAGCAGGCGGGAAAAGATGTCGCGCCCCAGCCTGTCCGTGCCCAGCCAGTGTTCGGGCCCGCAGGGGGCCAGCTTGCGGCTGCCGTCCACGGCCAGCGGATCCCAGGGCGTCAGCCACGGGGCCAGCAGGGCCGCCAGCAGCACGATGCCCAGGAACAGCAGGCAGGCCAGGCCAGCCCTGTCATGCAGCAATGCCCGTACGCACCTCATCGCAGCCCCCGTTCACGCAGACGCGGGTCCAGCAGGCCCGCACAAATGTCCATGCACAAGTTGCCGGCCACGAACAGCACGGCCATCAGCAGGACATAGGCCTGGATGACGGGAAGATCCCGGTTGAAGATGGCCGTGACGCACAGGCGCCCCAGACCGGGCCAGGCAAAGATGCACTCCACCACAAAGCTGCCTGCCACCAGCTTGGGCAGGCTCATGCCCAGGGCCGTGAGGCTGGCCTGCAGGGAATTACGGAGCACCATGCGCAGGATGGCCCCCCGGCTGCGGCCGCAGGCCCGGGCGTAGAGGACGAAGTCTTCCTGCGCGGTCTGCACCATGCTGTTGCGCAACAGCCGGGCATAGGCGGCCAGATAGGGCAGGGCCAGCGTCACGGCCGGGAGCACCAGCGAGGACGGCCCCTCAAGGCCGCCGGTAGGCAGCCAGTCCAGATGGACGGAGAACAGCCAGATCAGCAGCAGCCCCGCCCAGAAGGCCGGTACGGAGGTACCCAGGAAAAGCAGGGCCCGCAGCAGGCGGTCCACCACCCTGCCCTCATGGCGGACACAGACCAGGGCCACGGCCAGGCTGCACACCAGCATGATGGCCGCGGCCGTCCCCGCCAGCATCAGGGTGGGCGGCAGGGCCCGGGCCAGCTCCCCGGCCACGGGCCGCCCGTTCACATAGCTCATGCCCAGGTCGCCCCGAAGTACATCCGCGAGCCAGCGTAGGTAACGTTCCGGAAAGGGCCTGTCCAGCCCGAGCTGCGTGCGCACCTCGGCCAGCAGTTCCGGCGTGGGGGTCATGTCATTGACCCGGATGACCACTTCCGCCGGGTCCCCGGGGCTGAGCTGGATGAGGACGAACGACAGGAACGATATCCCCAGCAAGAGCGGCACGAGCCCCAGCAGGCGACGCAACAGGCAATGCTTCATGTCCATCCTTCATCTTTGTCCCGGTGCCTCCAGGCCATGCCTGCCGGACACCGGGACGCGGTGCATCAAAAATACATCTTCTCGAAGGGGATCTCGTACTGCGACACGCCGAACGAAACGCCCTTGAGCTCCCGCACGTGGACGGCCTTGGTGCGGGAATAGGTCAGCGGGATGTAGACGCCCTCATCATGTACATACCCGAGGATCTCCGCATACAGGGCCTTGCGGCGCTCCTCGTCCGTCTCGGTCATCAAACGGGTGATGGCCGCGTCCAGCCATTCCTTGCGCTCCAGACCCAGCTGGGCCTGATAGTCCCCGTGCGCCGGGATGCGCCACGAGGAAATATAGGACTGCGGGTCGTAAGGCGTGCCCCAGGACAGGGAATACTGCAATTCAAAGTCGCCGCTCTTCTGGCGATCCAGAAAGGCCTGCTTCTCCTCGCCCACGATCTTCATCTCCACCCCGATCTTTTTCAGGTCCGCCTGCATATACTCGCCGATGCTGCGCTCCTGCGCATTCTGCGAATTGTAATACAGGCGCACGCTGGCCCTCCGTCCGTCCTTGTAGCGCCAGCCGTCGGCCGCCATGAGCCAGCCCGCCCCGTCCAGCAGACGCGCCGCCTTTTCCGGGTCATGGCCGCGCGCCTCCAGCGGCAGGTCGCAATAGGCCACCGTGGAGGCCAGCAGGCTGGGGGCCACGGTCTCGGAACCGTTGAGGATGGTGGAGGCGATGCCTTCCCTGTCCACCGCATACTGCAGGGCCAGGCGAACGTCCCGCTCCCGGGTGAACGGCTGGTGGGCATTGAGCAGTATGGCCCGCGAGGCGATGGGCTGGCTGATGGCCGCCGCATAGCGCCCCTCACGACGGATGGCGTCGAAATTGTCCAGATTGAGCATGTCGCCATCGGCCCCGAACACCAGATCCACGTCCCCCTTGTGCAGGGCCAGCAGGATGGTCTGGTGGTCGGGCATCACCTTCCAGCGCACGGCCTGCAAACGGGGCTTCTCTCCCCAGTAAGAGGGATTGGCCGTGAACAGGGCGTACTGGTTCTCCTTGTGTTCCTTCAGGACCCACGGGCCCGTGCCCACGAGGCCGCGCACGCCGTTGCGCGTCTGGCCGTCGATAAAGCAGGACGGCGAGATGAAACGGAAAGGCCGCAACAGCCCCAGCTCGATGAGAGTGGGATAATAGGGGTGCTTGAGTACCAGACGCCAGGTGTGGCTGTCCACGACTTCGTGGCGTTCGATCTCGTTGATCATGTCCAGCCAGGCGTGGCGCAGGCGATTGGCGATGATGGCATCCATGTTCAGGCGGACGGCCTCGGCATCGAAGGGCGCCCCGTCGCTGAAGGTCACACCACGGCGCAGATGGAAGGTATAGACGCGGCCGTCGGGCGAGATCTCCCAGCTTTCGGCCAGCCAGGGCCGGACACCTTCCGACGTGTTGATGACCAGGGGCTCGAAGACCATGCCCTGGGCTGCCATCTCGCCGCCGTACAGGTGCGGATTGATGTCCCGGATGTCCTTGGTGCTGGCATAGACCAGCTCCTCGCGCGGCGCACCGGCCTGTCCCTTCTCCTCTTCCCGGCAGCCGGCCAGCAGGCTCAGGCCGCAGAGCAGCAGCCAGCATACCAGCAGTTTGCCCATCCTCATTTTTTCCACAGGAACCTCCCCACAATAGTGGCATGTTTTTAAAAAGCGTGCTACCAGAAAATCGTAGCACGCTTTCTAAAAACATGCCACACATTTCAGAGGAGGACAGATGAAGAAAAACAAGCCGTATGGCGCAGCCGCCGCCCTGCTGGCCGGGGCCCTGCTGGGGGGGCTCATGACCGCGCCCGGAGCCCACGCCGTGGACTTTCGTGTCAAAGGCGTCTGGATCGCCATGCTCGAATACGGGGATGGCGGCAGCTTCGTCCGCAAGGACAGGGAAGGGAAAAACGTACAGGGCTGGGGCCGCTGGGGCGAGGACCGTTTCGAGGCCAAGAACCGCGTACGCCTGCAACTGGATGCCGCGGTGTCCGATGCTCTTTCCGGCAGCGTCTATTTCGAGATAGGCGGGGCCACCTGGGGCCGCGCCCGCAGCGGCGGGGCCCTGGGGGCTGACGGCCAGATCGTCAAGATCAAGCACAGCTATCTGGACTGGAACCTCCCCGGCACGGGGATCAAGGCACGCATGGGCCTGCAGCGCATCTTCCTGCCCGATTTCGTCACCGATGCCTCACAGGTCTTCGATGCCGACGTGGCCGGGATCAGCGTCGCCGCTCCGCTCACGGAACATCTGTCCCTGACGGCCTTCTGGGCGCGGGCCTTCAATGACAACTGGGCCGCCCCCGATGGCGGCCAAAGCGGCTGGCTGGACAATGCGGACTTCTTCGGCCTTTTGCTGCCGGTGACGTATGAAGATATACGCCTCACCCCCTGGGCGCTGCTGGGAACGATCGGCAAGAACGCGTTCCGCCACGGCAACGGACGGTTCTACAGCCGCAACAGCGAAGGGAGCTACGGCATCGGTCTGTCCCCGTCCGCCTATCGCTTCGATAGCCGCGAGAGCAGCCTGGCCCACGCCACGGCCTTCTGGGCGGGCCTCACCGGCGAGATCACGGCGGCCCGGCCGTTGCGTCTGGCCTGGAGCGCGGCCTGGGGCAGCGTCGCCACAGGGGATGCCGCTCTCGATCGTCACGGCTGGTATGCCTCGGCCCTGGCCGAATACGCGCTGGACTGGGGCACTCCCGGCATCTACGGCTGGTACAGCAGCGGCGATGACGGGGATCCCGCCAACGGTTCCGAGCGCATGCCCACCATCGAGGCCAACAACGAGGGCACCAACAGCGTGGCCGGCTTCGGCACCTTGGGCACCTGGACCCTGGGCCGGGACACCCTGCTGGGCTCCACACTGGTGGGCACCTGGGGCCTGGGCCTGCGTGTGTGCGATATCAGCTTTTTCGAAGACCTGAGCCACACGATCCATCTCAACTATTATCAGGGCACCAACAGCGCCGGCATGGCCCGCCACATCAAGGGGGCCGGCGGCCCTGACATCGTCCGCCCCAACGGGACGGACTTCAATACCGCCAATTACTACGGGCTGTACCTGACCGACAGAGATCGGGCCATGGAAGTGGGCATCATGAGCACCTATACCCTCCACGAGAACCTGAAGCTGCTGGTGGAGGCCAATTACATCGCCCTGTGGCTGGACAACAGCCCGGATGTCTGGGGCGGCTACCACGCCGGAGGACGCCGCTACGCCGCCAACAGCACCGAGGATGCCTGGAATATGAACGTGAGCTTCATCTACAAATTCTAGCCTGCGGGCCTCAAGGCCTGTTTCCCGCAGCCGCCGTCCGTCCGGGATTCCCGGATGCGGCGGCTGTTCTGTTCGAAAAAACAGATCTCCGCCACAGGCCACACGACCTTGCCTGAGGCGGCCCAATTCCCCGTGGACGCTCGCGCAAAGCATGTCCCGAACAAGAAAGCCCTCGCGGTCTCCCGCAAGGGCCTGAAACGAAAAAGGCACCTGCATCACTGCAGGTGCCTTGATTCCTTGTTGGCGTCCCCAAGGGGATTTGAACCCCTGTCGACGGCGTGAAAGGCCGTTGTCCTGGGCCGGCTAGACGATGGGGACGCATCGAACTCGTTCTATGTATGGGAAATGCTGCCGGAGGTCAAGCAAAAATTTTGGAATCTGCAAAATTTTTTTGAAAGGGTCGGAAAACATCCGTCGCAGCCTGCCCGATCCCCCGGCCTGCCCTTCCCCGCTGTCCGCCACTTACCAGATGGAGCGTACCAGGCAGACCACGCCGCAGATGGCGATGATGGCCAGCAGGACACGGCGGAACAAAAGCACGTTGATGCGCTTGACCACAGGGAAGGCCGCCAGGCTGCCCAGCATCACGCCGGGCGTCCCGTACATGGCCATGCCCAGCACCTCGGGCGTGAAGAAGCCGTGCCACCACTGCAGCACCAGAGTGATGATGCCGCGCAGCATGAAGAAGACGCTCACCGTGCCCAGAAAGACACGCGGCTCCCAGCCCACGGCCAGGCCAAAGGCGGCCATGGGCGGCCCGTCCAGGGCGATGCCCGTGCCCAGCAGACCGGCGCCGAAGCCGCAGGCCACGCCCACCGGCTGCAAGCGGGCCCCGCCGCCGCGCCCCCCATGCACATAGAGCTGCCAGTACACGAAGAACAGCAGCAGGATGCCCACGATGCCCTGCAGGACGGCGCCGGAACAGATCTGCAGCAGATAGACGCCCGCAAAGGAGCCGGGCACCGCGCCCAGCAGCAGCCAGGGCATGGCATCGAAGCGGCAGAAGCGCACATGCATGGCGATCATGCAGGCATCCTTGAAAAAGCAGACCAGGCAGCTCAGAGGGATAAGCGCGTGCATGGGGATGGCCAGCGCCAGGAAGGGAAAGGCGAACATGGTGCCGCCGATGCCGCTGACACCGGAGACGAAACCACCGGCGAACCAGCAGACAAAAACAAAGATATCAAGTGCATCGGGCATGGCATCCTCCTTTCTCGCCCCGGCATGGGGCCGTGCCCCCGCCGCCGTCATGGCTCTTACAGGGCTTTGCCTCCGGCGGCAAGACAAGAATGGCTTTCTCCTGCCATCCCGGAGGGATGATGTCCATTCCGCCCTCCCCGCCCTGCTCCATGGCAAAGCCCCAATAGCCGACGGGACGCCACGCCGCCGCCCCGCAGGCCTCCCGATGCGGGCGAAGGAGACGGGCTGTCCCCTGCCGGAAAGGAGGCGGCAGCCGTTGTCCCCAAAGCGGGGCACGTGCTGCGGTGCCCGGCGAGTTCCCGCAGTTCGCCTGTGGCCACGGCTGCGGAGACCCGTTCCATGGCATTTGCCCTCTCCCTGCCCGCCGCATGTGCCAAAAGGAACAACATCCGCGTCCCGGAGCGTGCCGCATAGACCTTTTGCCCGGACTGTGCTATGTCGGAAGGACCGTCGCCCAACCGGCGCCCGCCTTCCCGGCCCGCGCACAGCAGGAGAAGTCCATGCCGTCCGATGACTGTCTGAAAAAGCTCTACATAGAACCCACAGCGCGCTGCAACCTGCGCTGCAAGATGTGTTTCCGCAACAGCTGGAAGAACGAGATCATCGGCGACATGCGGCCGGAGACCTTCCGCAAGGCCATGACGACCATGCCCGACAGCGTGGAGACCGTCTTTTTCGGCGGCATGGGCGAGCCCCTGGCCCACCCGGACATCGTGGAGATGGTGCGCACGGCCTCCTCGCTGGGCAAGCGCGTGGAGCTGCTGAGCAACGGGACCCTGCTGGATGCCCGGCGCACGGCCGAGCTGCTGGATGCCGGTCTGGACATGCTCTGGCTGTCCATCGACGCCCTGGACGACGGCCGCTATGCGCAGATCCGCCGCAACAGCCAGCTGGCGCTGGTCAAGGAACATATCGTGGAGTTCAACCGCCAGCGCGCCCGTCTGGACAGGACCGTGCGTCTGGGCGTGGCCTTCGTGGTCATGAAGAGCAATGCCCACGAGCTGGCCCTGCTGCCCTATTTCTCCACCTACTACAAGGTGAACGAGGTCAACATCTCCAACGTCATCCCCACGGACGAGCATACGGCCTCGGAAGTGCTCTACAACAACGTGGTGGACTGGGGCCTGGGCGATCCCGCGCCCATGGAAAGTTCGCCGCGCATCCACCTGCCGCTCATGGACTGGCAGGACCCGGCGGCCCAAGAGGGCCTGCGCAGCCTGCTCTCCACCTCCATGTGCAGCGTCTACCTTTCCGGCCAGCGCGTCAGCCGGGCGGCCCGGCACTGCCGCTTCATCGACGAGGGCATGGCCTTCGTCAAGTTCGACGGCCATGTCAGCCCCTGCATGTCCCTGCTGCGCAATGCCACCCTTTACTGGCGCCAGAAGCAGCGCGAGACCCGCAGCCACTTTTTCGGCGATCTGGCGGAACAGGGACTGGACGAGATCTGGAACGCCCCGGACTATGCCGACTTTCGCCGCCGGGTGCGCAATTTCGAGTTCTCGCCCTGCTACCGGTGCAGCCTGTGCGAGAACTGGGAACAGGGCCTTACCGACTGTTACGGCAACGATGCCCCCACCTGTGGCGGCTGCCTCTGGTCCGAGGGCGTCATCAGCTGCCCGTAGGCCGGTATCCTGTGGCGGGAGCGGGAAGGGGGCTTTCCGCTCCCCCAGCCCCGGCCCGCGGCTTGCCCTGCTCCGCGCCCGCCTGTAGCATGGGGCCATGCAGAAACCCGATCCTTCTTCCATCCCCCTCTCGCCCGGTGTCTACCTGTACCGGGACGGCAAAGGCCAGGTCATCTATGTGGGCAAGGCGCGCATCCTGCGCCGCCGCGTGCTCTCCTATTTCCGCCCCGAAGGCCTGCCCGCCAAGACAAAAGCCATGCTGGCCCACGCGCAGAGCATCGAATTCCTGACCACCACCACGGAAAAGGAAGCCCTGCTGCTGGAAGCCAGCCTCATCAAGAAATACCGGCCGCATTACAATATCGTGCTGCGCGACGACAAGCAGTACGTGCTCTTCCGCGTGAACATCAAGCACCCCTTCCCCCGGCTGGAGGTGGTGCGCAAGGCCCGGCGCGACGGGGCCCGCTATTTCGGGCCCTTCACGTCCTCGCTGGCCGCCCGCGAGACCTGGAAGCTGCTGCACCGGGCCTTCCCTCTGCGCCGTTGCTCCGACCGGGCCATGAAGAACCGCGTGCGCCCCTGCCTTTACCATCATATGGGCCAGTGCCCGGCCCCCTGCATGGGGCTGGTCACGGCCGAGGACTATTTCGAAGGCGTGCGCCGCGTCTGTGACCTTTTGCAGGGCAAGGCCGATCCCCTGCTCAAGGAATTGCACAGCCGCATGGAAGCCGCTGCGGAAGCCCTGGAATTCGAACAGGCCGCCGTGCTGCGCGACCAGATCCGCGCCGTGGAAAAGACCGTGGAACGGCAGGCCACGGTCCTGCCCGGCGGCGGCGACATGGACGTGCTGGGACTGTTCCAGGCGGAGCGGGGCCTGGCCCTGGGGCTGGTCTTCGTACGCGGCGGCGCCATGACCGACGGCCGGGCCTTCTACTGGCCGGGCCTGACCTTCGACGATGCGCCGGAGCTGCTCTTTTCCTTCGTGGGCCAGTATTACGAACAACTCACCCCGCCGCCGCGCATCCTGCTGCCCTGGCTGCCCGCAGCCGTGCAGGAGGCTGACGGGGAAGACGGCGGCACGGACGGGGCCCCCGACGAGCGCAGCCTGCTGGAACAGGCCCTTTCCGAACGGCGCGGCGGCCCGGTGCGGCTGGTGGCGCCGCAGAACCCGGCCGACAACCGTCTGGTGGACGTGGCCCAGTCCAATGCCCGCGAAGAGGCCCGGCGGCGCGAAAAGCTGGAAGAAACGCCCCTGCCGGAACGGCTGGCGCGGGCCCTGCACCTGCCGGGCGCGCCCCGGCGTATCGAATGCGTGGACGTGTCCCATACCGGCGGCCGCCAGACCCGCGTGGGCATGGTGGTCTATGAGGACGGCCGCCCCAGCCCCGACCAGTACCGGGCTTATGCCATGCCCGACGGCGGCGACGATTACGGCACGCTCTATGCCTGGGTGGCCCGGCGTCTGGAAAGCGGCCCGCCCTGGCCCGACCTGATGCTCATCGACGGGGGCCGCGGCCAGCTGGCCGTGGTGGAACGCGCCCTGGCCGATGCGGGCAAGGCCGATTTCTTCCCGCTGGCGGCCATCGCCAAGGCCCGGGACGAGGCTGGCCATGCCGACCGGCGCGCGGGCAATGTGGCCGACCGCATCTTCCTGCCCGGCCGCAGCAATCCCCTGCCCCTGCGCGAAGGCTGCGCGGAGCTGCTCTTTTTGCAGAACGTGCGTGACGCCACGCACCGTTTCGCCATCGGCCGTCACCGCAAGGCGCGCGGTCAGGCCGCCCTTTCCGGCGAGCTCATGCGCCTGCCCGGCATCGGCCCGGCCACGGCACGCCTGCTCTGGGAGACCTTCGGCAGTCTGGAGGCCATGCGGGCCGCCAGCGTGGACGATCTGCGCCGCCTGCCCGGCATCGGGGCTTCCAGGGCCGCCCTGCTGCACGAAAAGCTGAAAGGACTGGAGGGCTGAGGAAACGGGAGCACGTCTCCCCTGCCCTTCCCCCGTCTTCCCGCTCTGCCGCGGCTTGCAGGATGGCGGAAAGGAAAAGGGGCTCTTCACGCCTTCGCCGCTCCCCCCGGGGAACAGGGGGACAGGCCGCCCCGCGCGAGAGCGCCATGGCGGCAAAAAACGATAAAAAGCCCGCCGGAGAAGACTCCGGCGGGCTTTTTTGTACATCCGGCAGGCCTTTCCCCTGTCCCCATGCAAGGATGGGGATACCGGACGAACGGGGCTCTCTCCTGCCACAAGGAGGGAGATCGCCCCGGTCCGTCCTTCGGGGAACCGGCGTGCGCTATGCGGCCTCCGTCTGCTTTGAGGACAACAGGGCCAGCAGCAGCCCCAGGATCGCTCCCAGGACAGCCGCGAACAGGACACGGAAGGACGGGGGCAACAGGAACGTCACGGTATGGACCGGGATCCAGAACCAGAGCAGGGAGCGGCACAGCACGTTTTTCCAGAAGCTGTTCCAGTCCACGGACTGCAGGAGCCTGCCGGTCTGCGGGGCATTCCAGAGGCAGGCCAGACGCCCCTGATACTGGGCGATGTGCAGGTCAGCCACCTTGTGCGCGATCATCATGATGGGAGCGAACATGGTGTTCATCGTCAGGCTGACGGAAAACGCCGTCAGGATCTTCGTCGTGCCCAGCGGGCCGGAAAGGGCCTGTTCCGCCGCTTCCATGCCGAGCAGGTGCAGGATGGCCGGCGCTCCCGCAGAAAAGATCATGAAGGCTGCCGAGATGGCGACCCCCAGACAGCCCCACACCACGGCGCGGGGGATGAGGCCGAAGCCGGCCGTCACATAGACCCCTTTGGTCAACCGCAGTGCCAGGCATTCGCCCAGGGTCGCCAGCAAGGCGAACTTGCAAAAGCCCATGAAGAAAGGATGCCCCGCCGTCATGGAGGTGTAGGCCTCCATGACGCTCTCGGAGCACAAAAGGACCAGGGCGCAGAACGCGATGCCCCCCATGCAGACGAGGTCTGCCGTACGACTGCCGAATCTTGCCTGCATACGACTACCCCCGCTGTCCCGCCTGAAATCGAGCGTCGATGCCAGCTGTTCCCGCGGGATGTCGAACACGCTGTCATGTGGCGGCAGGGCTTCTTCCCGCATGAAGGCCGGGACATCGTCCTCGTAGGCGTCAATATGCGCGCCGGCATTGAAGCGCTTTTCGTTCTCCAGCGTCTGCCGTCCCAGCGCCAGCACGTCGTCCGGCGTCCAGCTGCCGCCGTAGACCCCGGCCAGCATCTCGCCCACAAGGCCGAAGACCGCCGCATCCTCCGAGGGCATGGCCGAAAAGATGCACATCCCGAGGCTGTCGAAGACGGCCATCAGCGTCTGGGCGGCCCGCGAAGCCTCCACTTGTCCGGCAGTCCCCAGGGGATCCAGCCCCGGCATGCCGATGGTATTGCCCGCGGAATGGTCACCGCCCATGGGCGATGTGGCGCACGTGACGCCCGTGCCCTTCAGCGCCCGCGGATCATAGCCCGCCAGCGCCTGACGCTTGACGACAGGGATGCGCCGCACCCCGTATCGCTTGCCAAAGCGTTCCGTCCCCTCGGCCAGCTCCCGGCCCAGCACCGTCCCGTCCCGCATCTGGCGGATCATGTCGAGGATGCCGGCCGAGTCACCGTAGGGAAGGAGCCCGGCTTCCATGGCCATGGCGATGGTGGCCCCGGTCTCCATGGTATCGAGCCCGGTATCGTCGCACAGCCGGTCCACCGCCGCGACCGTATCCAGGTCCGCCACATCAAGGTTGGAGCCGTTGAGCGCGATGGTCTCGTATTCCATCCCCGAAGTCAGGTACTCACCATCAGGGCCATGATAAACATTGGAGCAGGCGATGGGGCACCCAACCTGGCAGGCATGGGTCATCTGGCCGCCGCGGGCCTGCTGCAGGGCCTGCATGCGCTCCCCGGAAAGGCCGTCCGCGCCTTCGAACCTGCCGGTCCGGTAATTGCGCGTGGGCATGGCCCCCATCTCGTTGATGACCGTCACCAGGGATGCCGTGCCGAAACGGGGCAGGACGGACCCCGTCATGGGGTGCTCGCGCAAAGCTTTCATATAGGCCTTGCTGGCTGCGCGGAAGCGGGCGGCGTCTTTCATGACGGGACGCTGGTTCCCCTCCAGGAAAACGACGGCCTTGAGCCCCCGGCGGCCCATGACGGCCCCCAGACCGCCCCGGGCCGCCGCCCGTGAAGGATGCCCCTCCCTGTCCGTGACCTGCACCGAGGAGTTGAGGTACCGCCGCTCTCCGGCAGGACCGATACAGACGATGGAGATGCCCTCCCCGTAGCGGCTGCGCAACAGCTCGCAGGTCCTGTATGTCCCCTGCATGGCCAGCCCGTCGGCATCATCCAGGCGGACATGATCCTGGCCGACGACCAGGACACGCATGCCGTCGGCACTGCCGGAGACCACAAGGGCACGCAGCCCCAGCTTGGCCATGGCAAGACCGGCGGTCCCCCCGGCGTTCGCCTCCTTGATGGTGCCTGTGAGCGGACTTTTGCCGCCAAGGGAAAGGCGCCCGGACGTGGCCGCCAGGGTCCCCGCCATCAGGCCGTTGCAGATCACCAGTTTGTTGTCGTCCCCCAGCGGGTCGCATGCGGGATCGATCTCCTTCAGCAAAAGGGCCGCTATCAGGCCCCTGCCGCCGAGCATGGGATACGTTTCGTCTGCATCCTCATAGCTGCTGTTTCCTGTGCGCATATCGAGTCGCAGTATCTTCATTGCATTGCTCCATCTGCCATATCTGGGTTCCATCCGGGAACAGTCTCTTTGTATTGGCAGATTCTGAATGCAAGCTGCGTGCCACACTCGTGATGCTTTTACCTGCTGCCGGGCGCTCTGTCCTGCCCATGCTTCGGACGAAAAGCGGCTGTTGCCGGAAGCCGGCAAAGGCGCTGCAACAGCCGGCAGGATGCATACAGGCCGCACCGCAGCCCCCGGCCGCGGCCTTGCACAGGATTTGCATTTCCCCTCGCGGTATCCGGCCGCCATACGGGCGGCGCCCCTGCGCCCACTGCGATACGGCGGCAGGGAAACTTCCATGCCATGAGGAGACGCCATGTACACCTGTGCCGTACGCCCGGAGATAGCCAGCCTGAGCGCCTATGTTCCCGGCATGTCCATTGCCGAGGTCAGGGAGCGCTACGGGCTTTCCCGTGTCATCAAGATGGCCAGCAACGAAAACCCGCTGGGGGTATCGCCGCTGGTACGAAAGGTGCTCGCCACCAGTCTGGAAGAGGCCTTCCGCTATCCGCAGGGCGGCAATCCCGCGCTGCGGGAAGCCCTGGCCCGTGCGCACCATGTCTCCCCGGAGCGCATCGTCGTCGGCAACGGCTCTGACGAGATCATCGACATGCTGATCCGCATGCTGGCCGTACCGGGCAGACATTCCGTGGTCTGCTTCGAGCCCTGCTTCAGCCTGTATCCCATACAGGCCAGGATCTGCGGGGTGGAGACGCGTCGCTGCCCCCTTTCCCCTGACTACAGTTTCGACCTCGATGCCCTGTTTTCCCTGGTGGATACCGGGACCCGTCTCGTCTTCGTGACGACGCCGGACAATCCCTCCGGCTACTGCCCGCCCCTGGCGGCCATGCGCCGTCTGGCAGAACAGCTGGAAAGACATTTTCCCCGCTGCCTGCTGGTGGTGGACGAGGCCTACATGGACTTTGCGGGCGCTTCCTGCGGGGATACCTCCCGCTTTTCCCTGCTGGCTTCGGGAGATTTGCCCGCCAATGTGGCCATCCTCAGGACTTTCTCCAAAAGTTACGGACTGGCCGGGCTGCGTCTGGGATACGGAGTGCTGCCTGCCGAACTGGCCGGGTTCTACTGGAGGGCCCGGCTGCCGTTCTCGGTCAACTCTCTTGCGGAAAAAGCCGGGCTGGCCGTGCTCCGGGACAGCGAATTTCGCAGGGCCACCCTGGAGTGCATACGCTCCGGACGGTGCCGGCTGACAGAGGGATTGCAACTTTTGGAATGTGATGCCTGGCCAAGTGAAGCAAACTTTCTCATGATACGTCTGCCTGAAGGATACGATGCTTCCTCATGTTTTGAGCATCTTTTGCAGTGCGGTATCATCATCCGTCCGCTTTCAAGCTACGGTATGCCTGACAAACTCAGGATAAGTATAGGGACAAAAGAAGATAATGAAGCTTTTTTGGAGGCATTAAGAGAATGTCCGGCATATATCTTGCTGTACCAGTTTTCTCCAAAGGATACAGGCCAAAGCAA
>NZ_JBNPNC010000052.1:0-17204 GCF_050314315.1 Desulfovibrio sp. SGI.102
TGGGTAGATAAATTTAGGAAACTCTTTGAAATTGATTTTGATTTAAAAAAATGCGCCAATAGTTTTTTACTCTTGCAGGCATATCCATATAAGTCAAAAGAATTTAAGAAGATGCCACTCTTACCTTCTTTCGACTTCACGCAGCGCATCCTGCTCGCTGCAATGAACAGAAGGGCGTTAGTCGTTCAATTGCGGAGCAAAAAAATATGGGAAGAGGCTGTTCCGGGGCTGGCGACATATCCCCGGCGGATCGAGTGTCGTAATCCAAGGCGTCCAACGCTCAGTCCCGGGAATCTGGGCAGTGAAGGCTGGCGGATTCTGCTCTCTGCCCTTGATGCAGGATGATCGAAAAGAAAAAAGAAAGAGGCGACTGTCAATGACGGTCGCCTCTTTCTTCTCAGCTATATAATGGAATAAAGCGCGTTTTGGGAAGGGGCCCCTTCCCCGGCAAAGTCCGATGACAGGCCTTAATCGAAGCTCTTGGCCCAGCGCAGGATATGGGCGTGCAGCAGGCGCACGGCCTGGAGGAAGCGGGGGCCGCGGCCCTGGTAGTGCTGGCAGAGCTGGTGCCAGAAAAAGGCCATGCTGGCCAGTTCCGGGCAGGACTGCATGTGCTGGAGGGTGGTCATGCACAGGGGGTGGCCCGTGGGATCGAAGCTCTCCGGCAGGGGGGCGCATTCCTGCAGCAGGGTCTGGAGCAGGCGGGCGCAATGGCTCAGGGCTTTGCCCACGCGGGCCGCGAACTGGCTGGAATAGTTGGGGCAGGCCATGCTCAGGGGCACATTGGTCAGGGGCGTGGGCTCCGTGGCCCCGGAGGTCAGGTCATCCAGGATGCGCCGCCAGTAAACGCGCTGCTGGCAGAGCCAGAGGGTGCGGTCATCGGCCTTGTGGTCGGACAGGCAGGTGGTGGTGATGAAACCGCGCGAGTCGGTGGCCGTCTGCCAGATGCGGGCCTCACGGCAGGCCGAGGTGGTGATGCCTTCGCTCCACTGGCCGCTGGTGAGCTTGGCCAGCACCAGGTCGGCCACGATGGAGGCGCTGATGTGGTGGCGGCACTTCTCGCCCAGGACGCAGTCGTGGTCATGCGGGCAGGGATGGCAGGGCAGGGTGGGCTCCAGACAGCAGCTGCCGGGCAGGTAGGGGCCGGTATCGCAGGGCTGGGCCGTGGCCAGGAAGATGGAGAGCAGGGGCAGGCCCAGACCGGCCGCCAGATGCATGGTGCCGGTATTGTTGGTGACCAGCATGGCCATCTCGCGCAGGACGGCGCCCAGCTCGAAGATATTGGTCTGCCCCACCACGTCCACGAAGGGGGTGCTGGTCAGGCGGGCGTATTCGTCGGCCAGGGGGCGTTCCGAGGCCTCGCCCAGCAGGACGGGGCAGATGCCCTCTTCCTGCCAGATGCGCTTGCCCAGCTCCACAAAGTGGCTCACCGGCCACTGGCGGCGTTTTTCGCTGGCGCCCAGCTGCATGCCGATGAAGCCGTGCCGGATTACCGGTGCGTGGGCCAGCAGGCGGCGGGCCGTCTCGCGGGCCTCGGTGCCCAGTTCGCTGAGCAGGCCGGAGCCGGGCTGGGAGAGCAGCCGGCCGGAAAGGCCGCCCAGCAGGGGAGCGCCGGTCATGCGGAACATGTCGGCCAGGTTGAAGGGCGCGTTGCTCTGGCGCAGCTCGGCGGCATGGAGGAAGGCGGGCCAGAGGCCGTCCACGCGCGGACGCCCCTTGTGGTCCAGTCCGAAGCCCAGCACGGCCTCGGGCGCGGGGGCCAGGGCGGTGGCCAGCAGACGGGCGGGCATGCTGGGCGTCAGGTTGATGATGTGGTCGGCCTGCATGGTGGCGCGCAGGTTTTCGGCCCACGCCTGCAGTTCGTGGCGGGTGGCGTCGGCCTGTTCGGGACTGACCAGGTGATCGGGCACGGTGAGCAGAGGGCTGGCGAATTGCAGCAGGCCCTCGGTGTCCGCGTATTTTTCCAGACAAAGCAGCGTGGTGCTGCGCCCGGCCTTGTGCAGGTCGTGCAGCAGGGGCTGGCTGAGCAGCAGATCCCCGAAGCGGTTCAGATTGATGACAAGAGCATCCAGACGCATGACAGTTTCCTTGCGGAGGGTGAAGATTCCCGTGGTGCTGGGCACGCTGACGGGGGGAGCTTTCTAGCAGAACTGGGCGCGGACGTCCAGACGGGGCGGGGATCGGAAAGGGCTCGGCGGAAAAAGCGGCAGCGCGGCAGAGGACCGGTAAGGCCGCCGTATCACGACACGCCGTCCATACCCGGCGGCCGTCAGGCACGCACGGATCGTCCGTTGCCGGACGGACGCAAAAGATGGCCCCGCCTCTCCGGAAGGTACCGGGGCGGACCAAGGTCAGCGCTGCGGGCCAGCGCCGGCGCCGGATGCAGGTGCCTGTCAGGGACGCCGTTCGTCCTGCGGCTGTGCCGGGGCCTGTTCCTGGGGGGCCGTGCTGAAGGGCGAGGTGATCTCCCTGGCCAGCAGGGTCACGAAGAGGGCCGGGACCCCGGAATCCACGCTGAACTCGCGGTGGGCCAGCAGGCCTGTGCGCATCTGGCTGCTGCCGCGGGCATTACGGCTGCCCACGTTCTGGAGCATGAAGCGCTTGGGGCGCTTGTCGCTGGGGACACGGCGCTGGACCAGCAGGATGTCCGAAAGGACGAGGGTCGCGCCCTTGCCGGAAAGTTCCGACGGTGCTCCGTAGCCGCCTTCGACCATGCGATGGGCCGATGCGGCGTCGGTGACGCCGGCTTCCAGCACGCTGGCCTGGATGATGAACCCGGCCTGGCTGGGGTTGTCGGTGATGTCGTACTTTTCGGCGCGCAGCAGGCGCTCCACTTCGGCGCGCAGGCCGAAGACATGGCGGCTCTGGTCGCGGACGCTGACGTAGACCACAGGCGTGGTGTCATCGTCGGCCGGGGCCAGAGACCCCTGGCGCAGGACCTGGATGTCGGTGGGGGCGGGCTGCCGGTGCTTGCAGCCCGGAAGCAGCAGCAACAGCAGCGCGAGGAGGAGAAAGAGCGTTTTTTTCATGCGTCTCCGGGACGGCGACAGGGCTTGCGGCCCCTGCGGGGGAGCTGCCCACGCCACGCGGCAGCGGGCACGATGGCAGGAGGACCGGCGCGTCCGCTACGGACGCGGTACTGTCTCCGAGGTCAGCCCTATACCGCAGAAATCACAGGCATGTCCAGCAGGCGGCCTGCCGCGGTAAAAAGGCGGTTGCCGGCATCCGGGCACAGGCCGGTACGCAAAGGGGCCCCGTCCTTTGCCGGACGGGGCCCCGGGAAAGCGGGTCTTAACGCACCAGGTAGGGCATGCGTACCGTCAGCGCCTCTTCAGGGCAGTCGATCTCGCACGGCAGGCAGAACCAGCAGGTGCGGTTGGCCTCGAAGGCCCGGCCGCAGGCCATGCAGCGGGCGGCTTCCTTTTGGGCCTCTTCAGGCGTGAGGACCTGTTCCGTCACGGCGGTCAGGCTCCTTTCCGCAACAGGCAGCCGGGTCAGGCTGCCCCGGGGCACCCCGTTGGAGCGTTCGAGATGGGGCTCGAAATCATTGCACCAGCCCTTTCCCGCCATTTCATCCAGAGCCAAATATATATATGACTACTCAGAAGAGCGCTTTTTTTGTCAAGTGCAGCGCCGGTTTTTCACGGGTCAAAGGCAGGAAAAAGAAAGGGGCCGCAGCTGGATGCTGCGGCCCCTTCCATATGGAATAAATGAATGATCCCGGCGTGCTGCGCTTTCGTATGCCGGTCAGCTCCTGATGGACTCCAGGATGGCCCGGCACAGGGCGTCTTCCAGCCCGGCGAAGGCCTCTTCCTTGCTGCGGGGATTGCCGCGGCTGGTCACGGCAACGGTGTGCAGGCTGTCCTTGTCGGGGATGCGGCGGGCGGCCGTGCCCACGGCGGCTTCCATGGCCCAGCTGGTGTAGCTGTCGCCCGCGTCGTGCAGGGTGGCGCCCACGCCCACCGTGGCGCCGATGCCCGCGCCTACGATGGCGCCGCCGCGCCCGTCCACCAGGCCGCCCAGCAGCACGCCCAGCATGGTGCCCGTGCCCACGTTGCCCAGCGTGCGTCCGGCGCTCACCCGGCTGCCGTCGCTGGTGGCCCAGACGTCGCGGATCTCCACCAGGATCACCAGGTCGGCTTCCTTGACGTCCGAGGCCGGGTTCAGGCCGCGCTCGCTCTGCAGATAGGCCGTGAGCATGGAGTGCAGATCCTCCGTCATGCTCTTGCCGTTCTCGATCTTGATGAAGACCCTGTCGCCCCGTTCCAGGGTGACGGCAGGCAGGGGCGCGCCGGGCTCCGGCGCCGGGCGGGCATTGTGCGAGGCACAGGCCCCCAGGGCCAGGGATAGAAGCAGGAGGAACAACAGGCTCAGGATGCGGTGCGGATGCATGACGGCTCCTTGAGGGGGAAAATGATCCCGGTCATTTATATGTTGTATCCCAGGCCGGTAGGCCTGTCCAGACGGCGGAAAGGGCGCGCCGGGAGCCCCTGTGGCGGCGACGCGGGCTTGACGTGGCTGCATTTTGCCGTATCCTCCGCGCACACGGCAGGCCTGAGGGCCCTTGCCGCGGACCTGGCGGGCCCGGCTTTTTTCCTGCTTCTTTTTCCTTCCGGGCAGCCTCAAGGCAGCATGAACGGTACACGGGACCGTCTTTTTTCATTCACCTCCTGCCACTGCCGTCCGGCAGTCGGATGGACAAGGGACATCATGGGCAAGCAGCTGATCATCGTGGAATCGCCGGCCAAGGTGAAGACCATCAAGAAATTTCTGGGACCGCAGTACATGGTGCAGGCCAGCGTGGGCCATGTGCGCGACCTGCCGTCCAGCAGTCTGGGCGTGGACGAAGCCAACGATTTTGCCCCCCAGTACGAGATCATCGACAATAAGAAGAACGTGGTCAGCGAGCTGCGCAGCGCCGCAGCCAAGGCCGACACCGTCTATCTGGCCCCCGACCCGGACCGCGAAGGGGAGGCCATCGCCTGGCATGTGGCGGAGCTGATCCGTGACAAGGCCAAGGACATCAAACGCATCCAGTTCAACGAGATCACCGCCCGCGCCGTCAAGGAGGCCCTGGCCCATCCGCGCGAGCTCAACCAGCACCTTTTCGATGCCCAGCAGGCCCGGCGCGTGCTGGACCGCCTGGTGGGCTACAAGATCTCGCCCCTGCTCTGGAAGACCATCAAGCGCGGCATCTCCGCCGGACGCGTGCAGTCCGTGGCCCTGCGCCTCATCGTGGAGCGCGAGGCCGAGCGCGCCGCCTTCAAGCCGGAAGAATACTGGCTGTTCAAGGCCCTGCTGGGCGCCGGGGTGCCGCCCTCCGTGCGTGCGGAACTGGCGCGCATCGGCGGCAAGAAGGCCGTGATCCGCAATGCCGAGGAGGCCAACGCCCTGGAGGCCGAGCTCAAGGGCCAGCCCTTCGTGGTGGAGAGCGTGGAACAGAAGAAGCGCGAGCGCGCGCCGCAGCCGCCCTTCATCACCTCCACCCTGCAGCAGGCCGCCAACCAGCGTCTTTCCTACACGGCCAAGCGCACCATGAACATCGCCCAGCGCCTCTACGAAGGCGTGGAGATGGAAGACGGCAGCATCACGGCCCTCATCACCTACATGCGTACCGACTCCACCCGCATTGCCGACGAGGCCCGGCAGGCGGCGCACGACTTCATCCAGCGCGAGTTCGGCAACGATTACCTGCCGGCCAAGAAGCGCGTCTACAAGACCAAGAGCGGCGCGCAGGACGCCCACGAAGCCATCCGGCCCGTGGATGTGAACATCACGCCCGAGATGGTCAAGGCGGCCCTGCCCCCGGACCAGTACAACCTGTACCGCCTGATCTGGTCGCGCTTCGTGGCCTCGCAGATGGCCGGGGCCCGCTTCCACGACACCACGGTGACCGTGGCCTGCGGCCGTACCCAGTGGAAGGCCAAGGGCGAGCGCCTGCTCTTTCCCGGCTTTTTGGCCGTGCTGCCCCGCGGCAAGGACGAAGGCGATGCCGAGCTGCCGCCCTTGGAGGCCGGCCAGACCCTGAAGCTGGAGAAGCTGGACAAGGAACAGAAGTTCACCCAGCCCCCGGCCCGTTACAGCGAAGCCAGCCTGGTGCGCGAACTGGAAGAGCAGGGCATCGGCCGCCCCTCCACCTACGCCAGCATCATCTCCACCCTGCAGGACCGCGAATACGTGCGCCTGCAGGACCGCCACTTCATCCCCACCGATCTGGGGCGCGTGGTCTGTGAGCAGCTGGTGCAGCACTTCCCGCATCTCATGGACGTGGGCTTCACGGCCGAGATGGAGAGCCTGCTGGACAAGGTGGCCGACGGCGACCAGCAGTGGGTGGACCTGATGCATGCCTTTGCCGCGGATTTCAACCCCACGCTGGCGGCTGCCGCCAAGAACATGCAGAGCGTCAAGGGCGGCCTGCCCACCGATCTGGCCTGCCCCGACTGCGGCAAGCCCCTGATGATCAAGTTCGGCAAGGCCGGGCCCTTCCTGGCCTGCAGCGGCTATCCCGACTGCCGTTTCACCAGCAATTTCCAGCGCACCGAGGACGGCCGTCTGGAGATCGTGGCCCCGCAGAAGCCCGAACTGGAAAAGGTGGGCGAGTGCCCGCGCTGCGGCAAGGATCTGGTCATCAAGCACGCCCGTACGGGCAGCCGCTTCATCGCCTGCACGGGCTACCCGGACTGCAACTATACCGCGCCCATGGCCACGGGCGTCATGTGCCCGCGCTGCGGCGAAGGCCGCATGGTGGAAAAAAGCACCAAGCGCGGCAAGCTTTTCTATTCCTGCGACCGCTACCCGCAATGTGATTTCGCCCTGTGGGACAAGCCCGTGCCCGGACCCTGCCCGCGCTGTAATTCCTCCTATCTGGTGGAGAAGCGCGGCCGCGACGGCAGCGTCAAGATCATGTGCCCCACCAAGGGCTGCGGCTATGTGAAAGGAGGCGACGATGGACAGGATGCCTAAAGCGCCGGCCTCGCCGGTGCTGGTGAGCGCCCCGGTGGATGGCCTGGGCGTACCGCTGAACCTGGAGGCCCGTGCGGCCCGGCTGCTGGACGAAGGGCAGGCCGTGGTCCTGCTGACCGTGGTGGAGCGCGAAGGCTCGGCCCCGCGTGCCGCCGGTACCCGTGCCCTGCTGACCGCTGCCGGTCTGGAAGGCACCGTGGGCGGCGGTCTGCTGGAAGCCCGTGCCGTGGAGGCGGCCAATGTCTGCCTGAAGGAAGGACGCTCCGCCCGCGTGCGCTGCGACCTCACCGGTCTTGGCCCCGACAGCGACATGATCTGCGGCGGCAGCATGGATCTGCTCTGTGAATATCTGACGCCTGCGCAGGCGCCCCTGTTCCGTGCGGCGGACGCGGCCCTGAAAGCCGGGCTGACCGGCATCTGGCTGCTGGACGTGAGCCGGGCCGATGCGCCCGTGCGCGACCTGTATCTGGATGCCCTGCCCGAAGGCCAGCCCCTGGTGGCGGGCCTGCACGAGGGCGCGGAAGCCGTGCGGCCCCTGCTGGCCGGGCGCAAGGGCCGTCCCGGCCTGGTGCGGGAAGGCCTGGTGGAACGTTATGTGGAGGCCCTGGACGCGCCGCCGGTGCTGCTGCTCTGCGGCGGCGGCCATGTGTCGCTGGAGACGGCCCGTCTGGCCCATGCCGCCGGTTTCGTGGTGGACGTGGTGGACGACCGCGCGGAGTTCGCCGATCCCCGGCGTTTCCCCATGGCCCGGCGCTGCCTGACCCTGCCTGCCTTCGAGGGTCTGGCGGCCCGCTGCGGCATCGGCCGGCACCATTATGTGGCCATCATGACCCGCGGCCACAGCTTCGACCGTGAGGTCCTGGCCCAGGCCCTGAAAACGGACGCCTTCTATATTGGTATGATCGGCAGCAGCAGCAAAAAAGCCTCGGTGTACAAGGCGCTGCGTGCGCAGGGCGTCAGCGATGCGGCCCTGGACAAGGTCTGCTGCCCCATCGGTCTGGGCATCGGCGCGGACACGCCGCAGCAGATCGCCGTCTCCGTGGTGGCCGAGCTCATGGCCGCCAGGGCAGGGACGCTGGGCGCTCTTCGGGCGGCCCGCTGAGGTCCGGAAAGCCCCTAAAAAAGTGGCGTAAAAATTAGTCAATTATTTCAATTAGTTATAAGAAAAAAGTACGGTTCGCTAACCCATTGGAATAAAAGGATTTTTCTTTATTGAACTTTAAGAGCAAGATAAGCCTGCATTTCTTGACGCATTTTGCAAAAAATGTTTAGCAGGGGATTCAAAGCCCGCTCGCTTTGCGGGCGGGCTTTCCACGTATCGGCAGTTCGCTGCTGTCCCAGGAGTAAGATATCATGACCGGAAAACAGACCATTCTGGCAACGCTGCTGTTGCTTCTCTGTTTCAGCCTTGCGGCATGCAAGGATGAAGGTACTCAAAAAGGCCAGATGCCCGCCCCGCCGGTGGGCGTCTTCCAAGTGGAAGCCAAGGACGTGCCCTGGCCTTCCGAATTCCAGGCCCAGGCCTCCGGCTCCCGGTCCGTCGAAGTGCGTGCCCGTGTGCAGGGCATCATCGAGAAGCGTCTGTACCGTGAAGGCGAGTTCGTCAAGGCCGGTCAGCTCATGTTCCAGATCGAGCGCGACCAGTACGAGGCCGCCGTCCAGCAGGCCGAGGCCCAGTACGACAGCGCCAAGCGCGAGTGGAACCGCGTGCGCCCCCTGTTCGCCAAGAACGCCGTCTCCCAGAAGGATCGCGACAACGCCAAGGCCGCCTATGACAACGCCAAGGCCGCCCTGCGTGCCGCCAAGATCAATCTGGACTACTGCCAGGTGGTGGCCCCCGTGTCCGGGTACAGCTCCAAGGAAAGCTTCACGCCCGGCAACCTGGTCAGCAACAACTCCCTGCTGACCTACGTGGACCAGACCGATCCCATGTACATCGATTTCTCCATCGCCGCACCGCAGCACATGCGCCGTCAGCAGCTGGCCGCCGAAGGCCGCCTGCGCTTCCCCGAAGGCAACATCTACAAGGCCCGTCTGCGTCTGCTGGACGGCAGCATGTACCAGGGCGAAGGCCAGGTGGACTTCATCGACAGCCGCGTGCAGCCCGAGACCGGCGTGGTGCAGGCCCGTGCCTCCTTCGCCAACAGCGACGGCCAGATCATGCCCGGCCAGTATGTGCGCATCTTCATGGACGGCGACGTGCTGGTCAATGCCGTGCTCATCCCCCAGAAGGCCGTGCTCATCACCCAGAAGGGTTCCTTCGTCATGACCCTGGACAAGGACAACGTGGTCGGCACCCGGAAGGTGGAGGTCAGCGAGACCATCGGCGACATGTACCTTGTGGACTCCGGCCTCAAGGGCGGGGAACGCATCATCTGTGAAGGCATGGTCAAGGCCCGCCCCGGTGCCAAGGTCAGCGTCATGGGTGACGGACAGGCCCAGAAGGGACAGGCCGCCCAGAAGACCGCTCAGAAGTAGGTGATGGTCTATGGCAGCTTCGGCAAAACCAAATATCTTTTTGCGCAGACCGATCCTTTCGTCGGTCATCTCTATCGTGATCACGCTGGTGGGCGCGCTGGCCATGAAGGCCCTGCCCATCGCCCAGTATCCTGAACTGGTGCCGCCCACGGTCAACGTGACGGTCTTCTATCCCGGCGCCTCGGCCGAGACCATCGCCGGTACCGTGCTGGCCCCCCTGGAAGTGAACATCAACGGCGTGGAAAACATGCTCTACATGACGTCCACGGCCTCCTCGGGTTCCGGTTCGGGCTCCATCAACGTCTATTTCAGTCTGGGCACCGACCCGGACATGGCCCTGGTCAACGTCAACAACAAGGTCAACCTGGCCCAGACCACACTGCCCGAGACCGTGCGCCTGCAGGGCGTGCAGGTGACCAAACGTTCACCGGCCATGCTGCAGATCATCGCCCTGTTCTCGCCTGACGGGCGTTATGACGCCGTGTACCTGCACAACTACATGCAGGTGAACGTGGCCGACGAACTCAAGCGTGTGCCCGGCGTGGGCGACGTGACCGTGTTCGGCTACATGGACTACGCCATGCGCATCTGGCTCGTCCCGGACAAGCTGGCCAAGTACGGCGTCACCGTGAGCGAGATCGCCGCGGCCATCCAGGAGCAGAACTCGCAGTTCTCGCCCGGCCGTCTGGGCGACGCGCCCATACCCGATACCGCCCAGCTTTCCTGGCAGATCGATACCAAGGGCCGTCTGGCCACGCCGCAGGAGTTCGGCGAGATCATCATCCGCACCGGTGAGGACAGCGCCATGCTGCGCCTCAAGGACGTGGCCCGCATCGAGATGGGCGGCAAGGACTACAGCGTCGAAAGCGAATACAACGGCATGGTGGCCCGTGCCATGGGTATCTACCTGCTGCCCGGCGCCAACGCCATCGCCACCGGCGAGGCCGTCACCGCCCGCATGCAGGAGCTAGCCAAAAACTTCCCCGAGGGCATCGACTACAAGATCATCGTGGACACCAACGACTTCGTTATGGAGTCCATCAACGAAGTGGTGCACACCCTGGTGGAAGCCATGATCCTGGTGTTCCTGGTGGTGTTCATCTTCCTGCAGAACTGGCGCGCCACCCTCATCCCCTGCATCGCCGTGCCCGTGTCCATCATCGGCACCTTCGCGGGCATGTTCGCCCTGGGCTACACCATCAACACCCTGACCCTGTTCGGTATGGTGCTGGCCATCGGTATCGTGGTGGACGACGCCATCGTGGTGCTGGAGAACGTGGAACGCATCATGAGTACCGAGCACCTGCCGCCCAAGGAAGCCACGGCCAAGGCCATGAGCGAAGTGACGGCCCCCGTTATCGCCATCGTGCTGGTGCTCTGCGCCGTGTTCATCCCCGTGTCCTTCATGGGCGGCCTGGCGGGCCAGATGTACAAGCAGTTCGCCATCACCATCTCGGTGTCCGTGGTGCTTTCGGGCATCGTGGCCCTGACGCTGACCCCGGCCCTGTGCTCCCTGCTGCTCAAGCCGCATGCGCATGACCATCAGCCGGCCAAGCCCTTCGTCGTCTTCAACTACTTCTTCGGCAAGACCACGCACCGCTATGTGCGTACGGTGCGTTTCATCAAGGACCACGGCCTGATCTCCATGGCCCTCTTCGGCTGCATGATCGTCAGCCTGGTCTTCCTGTTCCGGGTGGTCCCCGGCGGCCTGGTGCCCAACGAAGACCAGGGCTATATCCTGGGCATGACCATCCTGGACGACGGTGCCGTGCAGAACCGCACCCGTGACGTGACCCGCATCGCTTCCGAGCTGCTGCGCAAGGATCCGGTGGTGGATACGGTCATGACCCTGAACGGCCTGGACATCACCTCCATGTCGACCAAGAGCAACTACGGTACCTTCTTTGCCGTGCTCAAGCCCTGGAGCGAACGTACCACGCCGGAGAGCAGCGCCTCGGCCATCAGTACCAAGGTGCTGGGCGTGACCATGATGCAGCCCGAAGCCGTGACCATCGGCTTCACGCCGCCGCCCATCAGCGGCATGTCCACCACGGGCGGTTTTGAAGGCTTCATCCAGATGCGCGGTGCCGGCACCAGCCAGGATCTGGAAGCCACGGCCAATGCCTTCGTGGCGGAAGCCACGTCCCGTGACGAGAACGGCCAGCCCAAGTATCCGGCCATCGGTACCCTGCGCAGCCTGTTCTCCACCGGTGCCCCGCAGCTCTACGCCAACCTGGACCGTGAGCGCTGCAAGGACATGGGCATCAGCATCAGCGATGTCTTCACGGCCATGAACGCCACCTTCGGTGCGCTCTACGTCAACGACTTCAACTACCTGGGCCGTACCTTCCAGGTGCGCATGCAGGCCGAGGCCGATTACCGCCTGCTGCCCGAGTCCCTGCACGACATCTTCGTGCGGACCAACAAGGGCGGCATGGTGCCCCTGGATGCCATCATGACCCTGGAACGCCGCACGGCGCCCCAGACCATGGAACGTTACAACGTGTTCCCCGCCGCCCACCTCATGGGTGAACCGGCCCCCGGCTATTCTTCCGGTCAGGCCCTGGAAGCTATGGAAAAGGTGGCGGAAAAGATGCTGTCCAGCGATTACGGCCTGGGCTGGGTCGGTTCGGCCCTGCAGGAAAAGCTGGCCAGCGCCGACACTACCGTCATCTTCGTGCTGGCGCTCGTCATGGTCTTCCTGATCCTGGCCGCCCAGTACGAAAGCTGGTCGCTGCCGCTGGCCGTGCTCACGGCCGTGCCCTTCGGCGTGTTCGGTGCCCTGGTGGCCACCTGGCTGCGCGACCTGTCCAATGACGTGTACTTCCAGGTGGCTCTGGTCACCCTGGTGGGCCTGGCCGCCAAAAACGCCATCCTGATCGTGGAATTCGCCGTCGAGGCCTGGCGCGGCGGGCGCAGTCTGGACGTGGCCGCCATGCATGCGGCGCGCCTGCGCTTCCGTCCCATCGTCATGACCTCGCTGGCCTTCATCCTGGGCTGCGTGCCGCTGGCCATCAGCTCCGGCGCCGGTGCCAACAGCCGTCACGCCATCGGCACCGCCGTGGTGGGCGGCATGCTGGCCGCAACCTGCATCGCCACGCTCTTCGTTCCCTACTTCTTCCGCACCATCATGCGGATCTCCCTGAAGCTGCAGGGCAAGAAGGACCCCAACGAAGGCAAGAAAAGCTTCGATGAGGAGGAGGATATATGACCCCCCTGCTGAAAGCGGGCCTGACGCTGGTGCTCTGCCTGGCCGTCACGGGCTGCTCCCTGGCTCCCGACTATAAGCGTCCCGAGCAGGACATCCCCAAGGAGTGGCGTTCCGTGGATCTGGGACCCAGTCCGCTGAACACCGACTGGTGGACCCGCTTCAATGATCCCGTGCTCAATGCCCTGGTGGAAGAAGCCCTGAAGAACAACCAGGATCTGGCGGAAAGCCTGGCCAAGATCGATTCCGCCGCGGCCAAGCTGGGCGTGGGCACCAGCCAGCTCGCCCCTTCGGTGAGCGGCGCCGGTGCGGCCACCTCGCAGAGCAACTCCACCAAGATCGCCAACTACAGCAGCATCGCGGACCGTTCCTACGTGAATTACCAGGGCCAGCTCTCGGCCAGCTGGGAACTGGACTTCTGGGGCAAGTACCGCAACAACTACACCATGCTGTCGGACGTGCTGCTGAACACCGTGGTCAGCCACGAGGCCCTGCGCCTTTCGGTGGCCAGCCAGACGGCCCAGAGCTACTTTGCCCTGCTGGCCCTGGACATGCAGCTGGCCACGGCCAAGCGTACCCTGCGCACGCGTGAGGACGCCTTCGGCATCTACACCAGCCGCTACCGTCAGGGCGACATCACGGAGCTGGACTGGCAGCGTGCCCGCGCCGAAGTGGAAACGGCCCGTGCCCAGGTGCACAGCTCCACGGTGGCCGTGGACAGCGCCGAAGCCAGCCTGGCCGTGCTGCTGGGCCGTTCGCCCCGCGACATCATGAGCGCCGTCATGCCGCGCGGCGGCGACATCAGCAAGCTGCCGGCCCCGCCCGTGCTGCCTGCCGGCCTGCCGTCCGAACTGCTGGAGCGCCGCCCCGACGTGCGCGCCGCCGAGTACATGATCATGGCTTACAACGCCAATATCGGCGTGGCCCGTGCCGAGTTCTTCCCGTCCATCTCCCTGACGGGCATGCTGGGCACCCTCAGCGCCAGCGTGGTGAACCTGTTCAGCGGTCCTGCGGGCGCCTGGAGCTACGGCGTGACCGGCTCCATGCCGCTGCTGGACTTCGGCCGCACCTGGTATAACGTCAAGGACGCCGAGGCCCAGAAGGAAGCGGCCATCGCCGTGTACCGCAAGACGGTGCAGAACGCCTTCAAGGACGTGCGCACCTCCCTGACCTCCCAGCGCGAGGCCGACGCCATCGTGGCGGCCAGCCAGGCCCAGGTGGACAGCCTGCGCCGCGCCGCGGAGATCGCCCGCCTGCAGTACGACAACGGTTACACCGATTACCTGACCGTGCTGGATGCCGAACGCCAGCTGTTCAGCGCCGAGCTGAGCCTGGCCAACGCCCTGCGTGACCGCCTCAATGCCGTGGTCAGCGTGTGCATGGCCCTGGGTGGCGGCTGGCAGGATCCCAACGTCAAGCCTTCCTTCCCGGTGGCTGACGCGGAAGAGCTGGTCAAGGCCCATAACGCTGCCGGCCAGAAGGCCTCCCAGCCTGCGGCCGCTCCTGCGAAGGAACAGCCTGCCGCCAAGCAGTAGGCACGATCCCCCCTGAAAAGACACAGGAAGGACGCTTTTGGGCGTCCTTCCTTTTTTTGTGTACATGTATGCAGGCCATCCCCAAAAAGGCCGAGAGGCCGCATTACGGGGCAGCATGCGGGCACAGAGGATGTCCTGCGACGGGGATATCTTTACAATCCGGCGGGATGACGGCTATCCTGCGGCCATGCTGCATAGAGTACATTTGTTTTTGGCTGGTCTGGCCCTGTCTGCCCTGACGGTCTCCCTTGCTCCCCTGCCGGTGTTGGCGGTGGAGAAGGGCAAGGCGGTGCAGGCCCCGGCGGGCAAGGCCGCTGCGGGCAACAGCAAGGGCGGGCAGGCCTGGAGTTTCGGCACCTCCCGCGACAGGAGCAATGCCCTGTGGCATGACGGCGTGGAGACGGACTCCCTGCGCAAGCGGGCCCTGGGCCGGGACAGGGGCAATTCCTCCAGCATCGAACATGCTCTGCGCGAGGCCGACCGCCAGGCCAAGGCCGAGTCCCGCAAAGCCAAGGAGGCGGAACGGGAGGCGGAGGAAAAAAGCCGTCTCGGCATGAACATCCGGCGCGATGACTCCGTCTGGCGTGCCGAGCTGCCGTCGAGCGAGGCCCGCCCTGACGAGCTGCGGCCTCTGGAGCGGCGGCATGTGGTCCGGGCCTATGCCGACTTCATGGACAGCGATGATGCCTCGCTGACCATCGGTCCGGAGCTGATGCTCAAGGACGAGCACAACGAATGGGGCAAGAAGTCCCGGCCCGAGGAGAATGACCCTTCCGTGGGGCTCGGTATGCAGTTCAGTCTTGACTTTTGACAGGAGGCGCAGAGCGGGAGAGGCCCGCAGTCCGTGTAAGGACCGTATCGGCATTCTTTTGTGTACCACGCTTCTGCCCGCTGGCTCTCGGAGCCGTCCCGGATCACAGCAGCATCATCCCGCAATGGCAGGCCAGCAAAGGGCACGACGAGGTCTGGGCCTGATCTTTGTTTCTCGTGTCTGGCCGTCCTCATGACGCAAAAAAGGCGCTTCCCCTCGGGGAAGCGCCTTTTTCGTCGGTATCGCGGAAAGCCCGGCTAGGCCTGGGCAGCGTCCTTTTGCTTGTTGCGCTGGCGCAGCACCAGCATGGTCACCACCATGAAGATCAGGCCGGAAGCGAAGCCGGGCAGCAGGCTGCCGTGGGTGAGGCCGGAGACCACATAGCCCACCGTGCTGCTGGCTGCCACCACACAGGCATAGAGCATTTGTGTGGAGACGTGTTCCAGATGGGCGCAACCGGCGCCGGCACTGGACAGGATGGTGGTGTCGGAGATGGGCGAGCAGTGGTCGCCGAACACGCTGCCGGCCAGGGTGGCGGACAGGCAGACCAGCACCAGGTTGGGATCGACGGCCTGGGCAACGGGCACCACGATGGGGATCAGGATGCCGAAGGTGCCCCAGGCGGTACCGGTGGAGAAGCTCAGGAAACCGGCCACCACGAAGATGATGGCGGGCAGCAGGCCGCCGGAGATGCCGCCGTCGGCCACCATGGTCTTGACGAAGAGCGGGGTCTGCAGCAGGTCACGGCACACGCCGCTGATGGTCCAGGCCAGCACCAGGATGGTGTTGGCGGGCATCATGGCCTTCATGCCTTCGCCGGCGCAGTCCATGAAGGACTTGAGGCTCATGAGGCCGCGCGGCACGAAGAGGAAGAAGGCCACGGTGATGGCGCCGAAGGAGGCCCAGACCAGGGCCTTGGAGGCGCTGCTGTTACCGAAGGCGGCCGCCAGAGTGTGGTAGGCGGGATCGCTGCCCCAGTAGCCGCCGCTGTAGAGCAGGGCCACCACGGCGAAGAAGATCAGGCTGCCGATGGGCAGGAGCATGTCGATGAGGCTGCCCTTGGCGCTGGTGCCCAGTTCGGCCTGTTCGGCGTCCACGTTGCCCAGTTCGCCCTGCTGGGCGCGCAGTTCGGCCTTGCGCATGGGGCCGAAGTCGAAGTTGCCCAGGCAGACCATGACCACCATGATGATGGAGAACAGGGCGTAGAAGTTGTAGGGGATGGTGGCCACGAAGGCGGCAAAATCGCTTTCAAAGGCGCCGGTGGCTTTCAGGTTGCTGCCCACGGCGGCGGCCCAGCTGGAGATGGGCGCGATGATGCAGATGGGGGCGGCGGTGGCGTCGATGATGTAGGCCAGCTTGGCGCGGGAGATCTTGTAGCGGTCCGTCACCGGGCGCATGACCGTGCCCACGGTGAGGCAGTTGAAATAATCGTCGATGAAGATGAAGGCGCCCAGGCCGCCGGTGGAGAGCATGGCCACGCGCTTGCTCTTGATGCGCCTGGTGGCCCAGTTGCCGTAGGCACGGGTACCGCCGGCACGCGAGATGGTGAACACCAGCGCGCCCAGCAGGGTACAGAAGATGATGATGTTGAAATCGACCTTGTTCACCATGGTGGTGAAGGCGATCTCCACGGGCTTGATGATCAGGTCGCCCGTGCCCATGCCCAGGCAATAGATGACGGTGCCGCTGAGAATACCGAGGAAGAGGGAGGAAATGACTTCCTTGGTGATCAGGGCCAGGGTGATGGCGATGATGGGCGGCAGCAGAGAGAGCCAACCCGCGTCAAACGGATCCATGAACATGCTCCTGTCTTGAAGGTCTGGAAGGCGCAGCGCCGCATACGGCTTACCGGCATGCATCCCCCGCCGGCGCGTGATCTTCCCGGTCGCGCTGGACTGCGTTCGTGGAAGCATATCATGCGCGCTTTGGAGCGGCAATACAAAACGGCCGGAAAAAACGGAACGGATGGGCCTCGGGGCGGGCCGTCGCGGAGCCCGTCACGAAACAACGCCTGTGGACTGTCCACAGGCGTTGTTATCCGGCGTATCAGAAAAGATGCGGAAGGCGCGGGCTACAGGATGATCTCGCCGTACTGAGCCTCATACTGCTGGATGGTCTGCACCAGCGCGGCGGCCAGGCGTTTGGCGCTTTCGGGGCTCATGCCGATGGCCTTTTGCGGCTGCACGGCCAGCACCGGGCCCTGCTGGTT
>NZ_JBNPNC010000053.1:0-16687 GCF_050314315.1 Desulfovibrio sp. SGI.102
CTTTCGCTGTCAACAAGTTTTTTTCATTTTCGCGAAAGTTTTTTTCACGGCCCCGTCGGGGCAACTCGTTGGCGCGAGGGAGACTTATGTCTCATTTTCAAACCCGCGTCAAGAACTTTTTTGCCATCCGGGAAAATTTCTTTTCCCGTCGCCCTTTCGAACGTGGCCAGCTCGTTGGCGCGAACGGCTTTATGCGCCTTTTCGACCCCACCGTCAAGCATTTTCCCACAAAAAATTTTGTGGATTTACTCCATGCTGACTGATTATTCAATCAACATACCGAAAAGACACATAAAAATGTTTGCATTCTTTTCAAGCAACATACTGCCCCCAAAAAATCCCGCTACAGGCAATGCCGGAATGGGGCCCTCGCAATGCATCCACCTTCCTGCCTTTCCGCGCACCTCCGATACAACGCCACAAAACTGCCGGCGAAGCCTCCCTGGCAGCTACCTCTTCCAGCCCATAGATGGCGGCGAACTCCCAATGACAGCACTCTACCTCGCCTTCCTCCTGCGACGAGCGGACCTCTCGTTCGTCCGTATCCGGCTGCCCTCTTCGGCCATAAAAAAAGCCGGGAAAGGTCTCCCCTTCCCGGCCTGTCATGACTGATGCTCCTAATCCCCCACGATCAGAGTGCTGCCCACGCGCAAATTCTGGGCATCGACCCCATCATTCCAGCGCTTGATATCCTCCACCGAGACATCGTTCTTGCGGGCGATGCCCCACAAGCTGTCACCGGCCTGGATGGTATAGGTCTTGGTGCGGGAAGCACGGGAGGCCTTGCCCTTCGGCGAAGCCTGCCGCTCGGAAGAAGCCGGACGCGACGCCGCGGCGCCGCCTTTGCCGGGGATGGTCAGGCGCTGGCCCACCTGCAACTGGCTGGGGTCGTCGATATTGTTACAGGCCTGCAGATCGCTGACCGAAACGCCGAACTGCCGGGCCACGCCGTAGAGGGTATCGTTGGGCCGCAGCACGTAGACGCCGCCCGAAGGTTCGGGCCTGTTGCGCTCCTGCCTGTCCCGACCGGACGAGCGTTCTTTCCGCGAGGGCTTGTCGTCCGCCGCGGCCACGGCCGAAGGCGACATGGGCACACCACGCGGCAACAGCAGGGTATCCCCGGCGTAGATCTTCTTCTTTTCGGGGTTGGCGGCCTGGATGCGTTCCAGGGGCACGCCGCTGCGCTTGCTGATCCGGGCCAGGGAGTCGGACGAGGTCTGCACCTTGGTGGGACGCCAGTTGGCAAAGGCCGAAGCCGACGACGAACGCAGGAAGGCCTGGGCCTGGGCCTCGTTCTGGACCGGCACATAGACGAAGGTGGAGCGCTCGGTGGACGAGATGGTCCGCTTGTGGTGCAGGTTGTAGCCCTGGAAACTTTCCCAGCTCAAACCACAGGCACGGCTCAGGGCGATGAGGTCGGTACCGGGGCGGGCCGTCAGGCGACGGACCGGGGCGGGCTTGTCCTGATCCACGGGCGTGAAGCCCAGCTGGGGCAGGTTGCGCATGATCTTGCTCATGGCCAGGAAGCGCGGCACATACTGCACGGTCTCGGGCCGCAGGCGGGCTTTTTCGTCCAGCTTGTGGTTGCGTTCCACCACTTCGTAGAAATTCCGGGCGCCCGTCCCTTCCTTGGCCCGGCTCATCTTGCCCTCACCGGCATTGTAGGCGGCGATGGCCGTGGGCCAGTCGCGGAAGTCCCCGTACAGTTTCTGGAGATAGTCGGCGGCGGCTTCGGTGGCGCGGTAGGGGTCCAGGCGCTCGTCCAGCCACCAGTCCTGGGTCAGACCGTATTTCATACCGGTATAGGGCATGAACTGCCAGGCGCCCAGCGCCCCCACGCGGGATTCCGCATCGGGCCGGTAGCCGCTCTCCACCAGGGCCAGATAGGCCAGTTCCTCAGGCATGCCGCGCGAACGGAAGACCTTGCGGGCATAGCCCAGATAGGGCTCGGCATTGCGGGAAAAGACGCTCATGGTCCCGCGCCCCTTGCGTAGGAAATGCTTGTATTGCAGGACGACGTCCGGCATGGAGGCCTTATGGATGTCGCGGTCGATGCGGGCCGTGTTCTGGAAGGCGGCCAGTTCCGTGGGGGTCAAAGGCTCGCCGCCCTCGTCGCCGGGGATGATGAGGGACGGCATGGAAAGGGGCTGTCCTTTTTTCTGTTTGCTGCCGCAGCCGCCTGCCAGCAACAGACAGAAGGCCAGAATACAAAGCACCCCCAGACGTGCGCGGCCCCTGCCGGACCAATCAGGAAAGAACATGCTTACTCCCGTGCCCCCGGCTTGCCATGTGCCGGGAAGCTGCGTACACAAAAACGGATCGGGACCTTTTCCCGGTCCCTCCCAGTAACAACGCCCCCAATCATGGAGACGCCATGAATCAAACTTCCGAGACCCCGCTCCTGCCGGGCATGAAGCCCGTGCTGGAACTTTTGCGGACCGACCCGCAACGCATCGACCTCGTCTTTTGCAAAAAAGGCCTGCGTACCCGGGATGCCCAGGACGTGCAGCAGCTGTGCCGCCAGAGCGGCGTGCGCTTCAGTCTGGTGGATCAGGCGGCCCTGGACAGGCTCTGCCGCGAGGCCGCCCAGCAGAACGGCAACGATGCCGCGCCGCTCAACCATCAGGGCGTGGTGGCGCGCCTGACGGCCACGGATTTCCGTGATCTGGCGGACGTGCTGCAGGCCGCGGCCGAAGCGCCCCTGCCGCTGGTGGTGGCCCTGGACCAGGTCCAGGATCCGGGCAATGTGGGCACCCTGTGCCGCACCCTGTATGCCCTGGGCGGCGCGGGCGTGATCCTGCCCCGCCACAACAGCGCCTATCTGGGCCCTGCGGCCCATCGTGCGGCTGCCGGGGCCCTGGAACGCCTGCCCGTGGCCCGGGTGACCAACCTGGCCCATGCGCTGGACGAAGCCGAAGAGGCGGGGTTCAGCATCTACGGCGCGGGCTGCGGCCCTGACGCCGCCGACGCGTTCGAACACGCCATGCAGCTGCCCGCCGTGCTGGTGCTGGGCAATGAAGACAAGGGCCTGCGCCCCGGTGTGGCCAAACGCTGCGGCCGGATGCTGCGCATCCCGCTGGCGCGCAAATTCGATTCGCTCAACGTGGCCCAGGCAGGCGCCATCCTGCTGGGTCTGGCCGCCATGCGCCGCCAAGGATAACAAAAACAAGCCCCTGCGCCGCATGCTGGGGGAAAAATAGCTTGGCCGCCAACATGCGTCAACAGGAAAGGCCGCTGACAGCGCGGCTGGCAAGGGAGTTCCCCCGGGAGCTCCCTTGTTTTTTGGGCTGCCGCCGGAAGAGCCCCTCTGTCCGCGTATGCCTTGACTTCCCTGCCGACAGCGATATTTTGAAATATATTTCAAATCAAGGATGTCCCATGCGACCGCAAAAATTGCGCCTCATCGCTGCCAAGCCCGCGTGCCGACGCTTCTCCCCTGACACAGGGAACGACGCGCCCGCCATGACGCTGGGCCTGGACATGCTGGAGGCACTGCGCCTGGCTGATGCCGAAGGGCTGTCGCAAGAAGAGGCCGCCCGGCAGATGGAGATCTCTCCGCCCACGTTCTACCGCCTGCTGGCCGAAGCCCGCCGGCGTGTGGCCCAGGCCCTGACCCGGGGGCTGCCCCTGGTCATGGAGGGCGGTCCCGTACGGCTGCGTTGCCAGCACCACAGCGGAGGAGAGGGCCCTCACGGCGGACACGGACAGCAGCCGGATGGGGCGACGCGGACGCCCGGGACAGCAGAGCAGACAGATGAGCCGTGTCCTCCTGCCCGTCCGCGTGGCGGGCACGGCTTCGGGCATGGCAGAAGAGGCCGGACATCACGCTGATTTCCGGTCCGACGACGCACACCGGCGCAGGCGGCATGATGCCGTTCAGGGGCGGCGCAAAGGAGCGACAGACATGCTCTGGACGAAACTCGGCATGGGCCTGCTGGGCATGGCAGGCAAGGGACTGGCCGGCAGCGGCCTTTTGCAGACCCTCAGCAAGGGACTGGCCGGCAGCGGCCTTTTGCAGACCCTCAGCCAGGGGCTGGGCAGCGGTAAAGGCGGCGGCTCCGGTAAAGGCATGGGATGCGGCAGAGGCGGCTCCCTGCACGGCAGCGGCATGAAGGGGAGCCGCAGCGGCAAAGACGGCAAGGGCTGCCGCCAAACGGACGCCCCGGCCCTTGATGAGCTGCTGACCGGCCTCCTGCAACGCCAGACCACCGTGGGCGAGACCGTACGTACCTTCCTGCCTGCCGCGTCTCCGCACGAGGCCGGAGCGGAGACCATCGACGTGCAGGCCCTGCCCGCAGGCGCCGCAGCATCGACGGCCGTGGACAACACGGATATGGAAGCCGCCATGCGTGCACTGCTGGGGAGTATCCACCATTTCAGCGACGGACGTGTCCGCCTGCGTCACCCCCTGTTCCGGGAAAGCAGCACGTTCGGGGCCCTGCACACGCTGCTGTGCGAGGGGACCGGCATCCGGGACGCCACATTCAACGCCGCCACCGGCTCCGCGCTGCTGACCTATGACCCCGGCCAGACGAGCCGCAAGGAGTTCCTGCAGCAGGCCCTGCCCCTGGGGGCCTGCCTGCTGGAATGGGAGTCCCGGCACTCCTGATCTTGTCCGGGCCTGCCCCGTCCCGGCGGACAGGCCTGCCCTACGGCCCGATGATGCGGCATGGCGGCAAGGTGACAACGTATGAAGTCACAGCCTGCTCCCTGCCCTCTTCACCGCAAAAGGCTGCAGCTCACCACCTCCCCGCTCCGGCCCAACACCATGAAATAAAAAAGGAGCCTGTCAGTGACAGGCTCCTTTCATATCCTCGTGATGATCCGTTACGCGGGGACCTTGGGCGGACGGGGACCGAAGATGTCCGTGCCGATGCGCACCAGGGTGGCCCCTTCGGCCACGGCGGCGGCAAAGTCGCCGGACATGCCCATGGAAAGATGGGGCAGCGGCAGACCGGTACGCGCCCGCATGTCCTCACGCAGACGGTAAAGGCGGGCAAAGTAGGGCCGGGCGGCCTCGCCCGCGTCGAAGACGGGCGGCAGGCACATGAGCCCCTGCATCTCCAGATGGGGGCAGCGGGCCAGCACATGCTCCTCCAGCTCGGGCAGGGCATCGGCCATGATCCCGGCTTTCTGGGGCTCCTCGCCCACATTGATCTCGCACAGCACGGGCTGGACCACGCCCAGCGCGGCGGCGCGCTTTTCCAGGGCGTCGGCCAGCTTGACGGAATCCAGGGTGTGCACCAGGGCAAAGGCCCCGGCCACCTGGGCGGCCTTGCGGCTCTGCACATGACCGATCATGTGCCAGCGGATGTCACGGCACTGGGGCTGCGCCACCAGATCCTGCCGTTTCTGCAGGGCCTCCTGCACATAGTTCTCGCCAAAATCCACCTGTCCGGCGGCGGCCACACAGGCCACGTCCTCGGCCGGATGCAGTTTGGAAACGGCGATCAGGCGCACCTCTTCCGGCTTGCGACCAGCACGGGCAATGGCTTCGCCCAGCCGATCCAGCACGGAAAGATAGCGCTCACGCAAGGCGGAATCATCCATCATGCATTCCTCTACAGGGATTCGGCCCCCATGCCCAGCTCGCGCAGGAAGGCCGTATCTTCCGTCCAGTTCTCGCGGACCTTGACCCACAGTTCCAGGTGCACCTTGCCGCCGATGAGCTCGCGGATGTCCTGACGGGCCTCCATGCCCACCTGCTTCAGCACCGAGCCGCCGCGGCCGATGACCATGCCCTTGTGCATGGGACGGGCCACATAGATGACGGCGTGGATGATGGTCTGCTCACGTTCGGGGTCTTCGTCCCAGTTCTCCACTTCCACGGCGATGCCGTAGGGCACTTCCTGACGCAGGTGCAGGAAGAGCTTTTCGCGCACGATCTCGGCGGCCATGAAGCGCACCGGCGCGGTGGAGATCTGGTCTTCGGGGAACTGGGCGATGCCCTTGGGCAGCTGCTTCTTGATGAGCTTGGCCAGTTCGGGCAGGCCGTCCTTGTTCAGGGCCGACACCGGGAAGATCTCGGCGCGGGGCCACATCTCGTTGAGACGGGTCAGCAGGGGCAGCATGCGGCTCTTGTCGGCGAACAGGTCCACCTTGTTGGCCACCACCACCATGGGGCGCTCGTCACTGGCCAGGGCCTCGGCCACGGGAGCCAGGTCGCGGTCCAGATATTCGGGATGGCGGATGTACAGGTGGGCGTCCAGCACGGGCATGATGACGTCGGCCTGGCCAAGGCTCTGCCACACGGCCTGGATCATGGTCTTGCTCAGACGGCCGCGCACCTGCGACAGGCCGGGCGTATCCATGAAGATGGCCTGGGCATCGTCGTCCGTCAGGATGCCCACGATCTGGTTGCGGGTGGTCTGGGGCTTGGGCGTGACGATGGTCACCTTCTGGCCCATGAGCCCGTTCAGCAGCGTCGATTTGCCGGCATTGGGCGGGCCCATGAGCGCCACCCAGCCGCAACGGTAATTCTGACCGTTCATTGTTTTTCCTCGTATATATGTAATGAAAAAATGAGTGTCTGAGCCCTGTCTCCCATATCCGGCGCGCCTGGTCAAGCGCGGCGAAGGCCCGCCCGGCCATCAGGAGGGCAGCCCGCCGCAGGGCGGGACAGCACATGACGGGGCAGCTGCAAGGAGCGGCAAAAGGGAGCGATGCCACCGGGACCGGGCAGGGAGACGGCCCGGCGACCCGTCATGCCACAAGGGAAAGGACGGACAGGGAACCGGCACAGGAAAAGACAGCCCCGCCGCAAGGGAGAGGCCGCACGCCGCACAGGCACGGCCGGACATCCCGGCCCCGCGCGCTGCGGCAGGAGCTAGAGCCGGGGATCGTCCACAGGGACCTTCCGGCCCGTGCGGGCTTCCAGCCAGGCCCGGATGCGGGCATGGGAGGCGGCCCATACCCGGTTCTTCTCCTCCATCATGCGGGCATCGGCCTGACGCAGCAGCACCTCGGGCGCCACGGAACCGTCATCGGAGCCTGCCAGCCCGAAGGAGAGCTCCAGCGGCAGGCCGCCGGCGGCATTCCACGCCTCCAGGGCCTTGCGGATGGTGGACAGCCGCTCGCGCACCACACTGCCGGGAGCAGCAGGCCTCCTTCCTTGCGGACATAGGTCCAGTAGCCACCGTCTTCCCCTGCCGGCAGGGAGGCCTCATGACGCACGTCGAACGTGCCGAGGATCGTCTGCGGCCTGCCGTCGGCATCGCACTGGATGATGCTCAGGTCTTCGCGAACATGCCGCCCGTTGTAGGTATAGGCACAGCTCAGGCAGCCGGGCCCCTGCCCCGCCAGGGCCATCTGGCGCTGGCGCTGCAAAAAGCGGCGCTGCGGTTCCGGCAGCCGGTCCAGAAAATCCGCCATGGTCCGCGGCGCCGTCTCCGGCGTCAGGCCCAGCAGGAGCAGGGCCGGCGCACAAAAGACGAGGCTGTCCGTCGGCAGATGCCAGGTAAAACAGGGGGTGGAGTGAGTAGGAAAGGACACGATCCCTCACTTGTGTTCGAATGCGAAGAGTACCGTCATCCTACCCAAAAGTGATATTAAAAATCAATTTTACTATATTCCCCTGTACTGGCGGACTGTTATCAAAGGCCCCGGCCCTGGGCCGCCTCATCGGGATAGAGGCTTTCCATATGGGCCAGGAAGGACGCATAGCGGTCCTCCAGGATGGCCTGGCGTGCCTGCCTGACCACATTGAGGAAGTAGGTCAGGTTGTGCAGGGAGTTGAGGCGGAAGGCCAGCAGCTCCTTGCTGACGTACAGATGCCGCAGATAGGCACGGGAGAACGTCCGGCAGGTGTAGCAGTTGCAGGCCGGATCCAGGGGGCTGTCGTCCTCGGCGTATTCCTTGCGCTTGATGTTGACCTTGCCCAGCGAGGTATAGAGCGTGCCGTTGCGCGCATTGCGGGTGGGCAGCACGCAGTCGAACATGTCGATACCGGCATTGATGCCGTGGGCGATGTCCAGGGGCGTGCCCACACCCATGAGGTAGCGGGGCTTGTCCTTGGGCAGCTGGGGCGCAATTTCGTACATGAAATCGTAGAGCATGTGCTTGCTCTCGCCCACCGAAAGGCCGCCGATGGCGAAGCCGTCGAAATCGTGGCAGCACAGCTCCTCGATGGAGCGCTTGCGCAGATCCTTGAAGAAACCGCCCTGGGTGATGGCGAACAGCAGGTTCTGGCCGCTGCCCTGCGGATAGGCCGCGCGGGCGCGCAGGGCCCAGCGCGTGGTCAGGGCCAGGGACTTTTCCGTATAGGCATAGTCCGCGCCGTAGGGCACGCACTCGTCCAGCACCATCATGATGTCGGAATTGAGGTTGCGCTGGATGCCCACCACGCTCTCGGGCGTGAACAGATGCCTGGAGCCGTCCAGATGGGAACGGAACTCCACGCCTTCCTCCCGGATCTTGCGCAGGGAACTCAGGCTGAAGACCTGGAAGCCGCCGCTGTCGGTGAGGATGGCGCCGGGCCAGGAGGCAAAGCCGTGCAGGCCGCCGTGCCGGGCCACCAGCTCGTCACCGGGACGCAGGTAAAGGTGGTAGGTATTGCCCAGGATGATGGGCGCGCCGATGGCGGCCAGGTCGTCCGGCGCGATGGCCTTGACCGAGCCCACGGTGCCCACGGGCATGAAGATGGGGGTGGGGATGACGCCGTGTGCCGTGCGCACCTGACCGGCGCGGGCCGCATTGTCGCTGTGTTCGAGTGTATAGACGGATTGTGTCATGGCGGGCAGACTAGCCGGATGGGCGCGGAAAGACAAGCCGTCCGGGGCCGGGATTTTTTGCCTGTGAAACCCGGCCGTTGCCGGAATCACGGCAGACTTTCCTTGTGCCTGCCGGGCAATGTTGCTATGCTGCCTCCCTGTTTTTCATCCGAGGAGCCGTCATGAGCTGCACTTTTACCCCTTCCCGCTGTCATATCCGCCTGGGAGCCCTTGTCCGCAACTTCAGCCGCATGGGCCGGCCCGACAGACTCATGCCTGTCATCAAATCCGATGCCTACGGTCACGGCATGACCGAAGTGGCCCACGCCCTGGACGCCGCCGGCGCCCGCCATTTTGCCGTGGGCACCGTGGCAGAGGGCATCTGCCTGCGCCAGGACGGCCTGGCCCAGACCATCCTGCCCCTGCTGGGCTGCCAGAACGACGAAGACTGGCAGCAGGCCAGCGCCTGCGGCCTGACGCCCCTCATCACCGGTTTCGAGGCCCTGGAAAAGGCCGCCGCCCTGAGCAGCCCCGCCGATCCCTGGGGCGTGGCCATCAAGCTGGATACGGGCATGAGCCGCCTGGGCTTCAGCGCGGAAGACATCCCGGCCCTGCTGGAACGCCTGCGCGCCTGCCCCGGCCTCAAGCCCACCCTGGCCGTCTCGCACTTCCCCTGTGCCGACATGCCGGAAAAGGAAAATTTCACCCGCCGCCAGCTGGAAAAGTTCACGGCCATGACCGACAGCCTGCGGGTGGCCTACCCGGCCCTCAAGCGCTCCCTGGCCAACTCGGCCGGGACCATGGGCTGGCCCGAGAGCCGCTTCGAGCTCTGCCGCCCGGGCTTCTCGCTCTACGGCGGCAATCCCTTCCGGGGCACGGCCTGGGAGGAACGCGGCGCGGGTCTGGAACCCGTCATGGAAGTGAGCGCCCCCTTGCTGCAGGTGCGCCACCTCAAGCCCGGCGAAGGCATCTCCTACGGCCAGACCTTCATCGCACCGCGCGAGATGAGCGTGGCCGTGGTGGGCGCGGGCTATGCCACGGGCTATCCCCGCGGCGCCTCCGGCCGCATCCATGTGCTGGTCAACGGCCGCCGTGCGCCCCAGGTGGGCCGCATCTGCATGGGCATGTTCATGATCGACGTCACGGGTCTGTCGGCCCGCGCCGGTGACCTGGCCTGGCTGCTGGGCGGCCCTGCCGCACCGGGCGAGACGCCCGTCAACATCGACGAGCTGGCCGAAGCCTGCGGCGGATTCTCGTACGAGCTGCTTTGCCTGCTGGGCCAGGGCAGCCCGCGCGTGTACCACAAATAAGCCGTGGCGCAGCGCCCGGCATACGGCATCCGTCCCGGATATGCGGGCAAGCCTGCCCCTGCCCGTGAGGGACGGCGCAACGGCCCCGCAGCCGCTCAAAAAAAGATTTTTCCGCCGCTTTTGCGGCCAAAAACTTGACAGACGCGCCGCTTGCGGCTATAGAGCGTCTTCCCTTGCTCGTACCAGAGGGGTACGGGCTGTCAGTCCAAAAGGAGATAACCATGCGGAAATTTGAGACCCTGCTCCTCCTTTCGCCGGAGCTGTCCGCTGAGACCCGTGAGGGCATCCTGACCGCCCTGACCGGCGTGGTGGAACGCGAAAACGGCGTGATGGAAGAAGTGGATCACTGGGGCATGCGCGATCTGGCCTACCCCGTGCGCAAGCAGATGCGCGGCTACTATGTGCGCCTCGTGTACCAGGCTCCCGCCGAACTGGTGGCCGAACTGGAACGCAACGTGCGCATCACCGACGGCATCTTCAAGTTCGTGACCGTCAAACTGGCTGAAGAAGTGGAGGTCGCGTAATGGCTTTCAAGAAGAAGTTTGCCCCCCGTCGCAAGTTCTGCCGCTTCTGCGCGGACAAGGATCTGCCCCTGAACTACAAGCGCCCTGACATCCTGCGCGACTTCATCACCGAACGCGGCAAGATCATCGCCCGCCGCATCACCGGTACCTGCGCGCACCATCAGCGTCTGCTGACCCGCGAAATCAAGCGTGCCCGCCAGATGGCCCTGCTCATCTACACCGCCACGCATGATTCCACCGTCAAGAAAAAGAGCATGATCTAAGGAGGCGCACATGAAACTGATACTCCGCGCCGACGTGGAAAATCTCGGCAACCTTGGCGACGTCGTCACCGTGAAGCCCGGCTACGGCCGTAACTTCCTGCTGCCCCAGGGCCTGGCCATGGTGGCTTCCGAAGCCAACATGAAGGCCTTTGAACTGGAACGCAAGAAGCTCCAGGAACGCATGGATGCCCTGCGCGCTGACGCCCAGGCCCTGTGCGCCAAGCTGGAAGCTCTGGAAGTCGTCATCCCCATGCACGTGGGCGACAACGACAAGCTGTACGGCTCCGTGACCAGCAGCATCATCGGCGATGCCTTGGCCGCTCTGGGCGTGGATGTGGACCGTCGTCGCATCCTCATGGACGCCCCCATCCGTACCCTGGGTGATCATCCCGTGCGCGTGCGCCTGCACGCCAGCATCGTGGCCACCGTGCCGGTGAAGGTCGTTTCCGACCATCCCGTGGTGGAAGAAGAAGCCCAGCCCGAAGCCGAAGCTGAAGCTCCCGCCGCCGAAGCCGAATAAGGCAGGCGTCGGCCTTCCGGCCCAATGCTGATCAAAGCCCCGCTCATCGAGCGGGGCTTTTTTCATGCCTGTCGTCTGCATCCCTCGCGTCGCGGCATGGGGCATCACCTTCCGGCCCATGCACGCCCTGTCCCGCGGCAAGGCCCGTGTGCCCGCGGGCAGCCTGCCCCCAGGTTTGCCCGATGGCGCCGTTCCCGCGCTCCGTTCCACCGGATGAGGGGGCGCGACGGCCCCGGCATCCCTGCGCGCCCGTCGCCCGCAAGGCCCTGTCCGGCTACGCAGCGGATGCAGGCACGTCCGCCGCACGCCGGAGCGGACAGGCGCGGAGCCCGGCCCTTCCCGGACACGAGCACCGCATTGACAGGCACCAGCGCAACCCGTATGCCTTTCAGGCGACATCACTCATCCCGAACCCGCGAGATCATCATGGCCAGCAACGAACCTTTCGGCTCCGCCTCTTCCCCGTCCCCCCGCCAGTCCGGCGCGCCCCGCACCAGCGAGGGCAACGACCGCGCCCGCACCGCGGAGAACGACCTGCTGCGGCGCGTGCCGCCCCACAGCCCCGAAGCCGAACAGGCCGTGCTGGGCGGCATCCTCATGCGGCCCCAGCTCATGCACGTCATCGTGGACCTCATCGCGGACACGGACTTCTATCTGCCGGCCCATGCCACCATCTTCCGGGCCTTCCTGGACCTGTACCGCAAAAGCGCGCCCATCGACCTCATCTCCACCGCCGAGCAGCTCAAGAGCAACAACGCCCTCGAAGAGGCCGGCGGGGCCGTCTATCTGGCCGACCTGGCCCAGGCCGTGGTCTCCGGCGCCAATGCCGAATATTACGCCACCATCGTGCGCGACAAATCCCTGCAACGCGGCCTCATCAATGCCTGCTCGTCCATCATCAGCAACTGCTACGATGCCTCGCGCGAGGTGGGCAGCCTGCTGGACGAGTCCGAACAGGCCGTGTTCGCCATCTCGCAGCGCACCACGGGCCGCGACTTCACCGGCGCCCGCGAACTGGTGGACAGCGTGTTCGAGAACCTGTCCAAGCTGGCCGACTCCCGCGACGTCATCACCGGCGTCACCACCGGCTACACGCGCCTGGACAAGCTCACCGCCGGTCTCCAGCCCTCGGACCTCATCATCGTGGCCGCCCGTCCCAGTATGGGCAAGACGGCCTTCTCGCTCTGCATGGGCCTCAATGCCGCCATCCGCCAGGGCGTGCCCGTGGCCGTGTTCTCGCTGGAAATGAGCAAGGAACAGCTCATGCAGCGCATGCTGGCCGTGTGGGGCAAGGTGGACATGTCCAAGCTGCGCCGTCCGGCCCTGCTCACCGACGCCGACTGGAGCAACCTCTACGCCGCGGCCGACGTCATCTCGCGCGCGCCCATCTACATCGACGACACCCCGGCCCTGACCACCCTGGAGCTGCGCGCCCGTGCCCGCCGCCTCAAGGCCGAAAAGGGCCTGGGCCTGGTCATCGTGGACTACCTCCAGCTCATGCGCACCAGCCGCCGCACCGACTCGCGCGAGCTGGAGATCTCGGACATCTCCCGCTCCCTCAAGGGCCTGGCCAAGGAGATGAACGTGCCCGTGGTGGCCCTTTCGCAGCTCAACCGAAAAGTGGAAGAACGCGGCGACAAGCGTCCCATGCTCTCGGACCTGCGTGAATCGGGCGCCATCGAACAGGACGCCGACGTCATCATGTTCGTCTACCGCGACGACGTGTACAAGTTCACCAAGCCTGCCGACCGGCCGGTGCAGGGCATCGCCGAGATCATCATCGGCAAGCAGCGCAACGGTCCCGTGGGCGTGGCCGAGCTGCTCTATATGTCGCCCTATACGGCCTTCGAAGACCTGGCCCCCGACTGGGCCCCCTCGGAAACGCCGCAATAACCAGTCACGGATCGAGGAGCCCCGCCCGCATCCTTGCCGATGCCCGCGGGGCTCCTTTTGTCACCGACGGCGCGGACCGTGCGGAGCGGCCCGGGGAGACACGCATACTTCCTGCCCTGCCCCTCTCACGGGAGTATCGCTCCCGGCGTCTTCCTGCGCCCCCTGTCGCAAGCGATCCTCCCCCTGTTTTTCCCCTGCCGGACCTCCTTCGCAGCGGTGCGTCCGTCCCGCCCCTTCCAGGCCAGAAGATTGTGCGCTCAACCAGCATTTTTCCAGCCATCCCGGCACCTTTGTGCAAAGAAAAATGATTTTGTGAAAAAAAACGCGAACACTGGCCTATCCCCCCCTTCTTTGCCTGATAAATCAGCCTGTTCGCCGCCCGAAAGCCCCCCGAAAACAGGGCCAAAAAATCGAAAAAATCAAGAAATAACGGACTTTTTCCGTCAGTCTGCGTTGACAAGCCCAGCAAAGCATGTTTCTGTTTTCTCAATTGCCGCAGGTCTTCAAGCTGTTTTGGGGATCACATGCGGTGTGTCTGTCACTTTCGAGAGGGTGTTTTTTCATGTCCAAGTCCATCTATGTTGGGAACCTCCCCTGGGCCGCTACTGAAGAACAGGTACAGGATCTTTTTGCCGAATACGGCAAAGTTCTGTCGGTGAAACTGGTCAGCGACAGGGAAACCGGCCGTGCCCGTGGCTTCGGCTTCGTGGAAATGGAAGACGGTGAAGCTCAGGCTGCCATTGAAGCTCTGGATAACTACAGCTTTGGTGGTCGCACCCTTCGCGTCAACGAAGCCAAACCCCGCGCCCCGCGTCCTCCCCGCTACTAGGGAATTCCCGCGGACATAAGAAACGCCCCGGGTGCATCGCTTCCGGGGCTTTTTTTATTGGCAAAGGACCATGACGGACACCGGAAAAAACAGCCCATCCTCCCCTCCCGCAGGGCACGGGACAGGCTCCCCCGCCTTGCCGAGCGCGGCAAATTCTGCCATGATGTGAAAGACGTGCCGGGAGTACCGCACGAAGCAATCTTAATGAGGAGGCTTGCATGCTCAATCCCAAACAGTGTGTTCTCTACAGCGGCGGCGCTGCCGGGACCGAACAGTTTTTCGGCGCTCTGGCCGAAGGCTGGGGCATCGAAGAAGTCAACTACAGCTTTGAAGGTCATCAGATCGAGCGCAAGCGCGGCGTGCGCGTGCTTACCTCCGAAGAGCTGGCGCTCAAGGACGTGAGCCTGACCTACGTCTCCAAGCTCATGAACCGCGAGTATACCCGTGCCCCCATCTTCCGCAAAGTGCTGCAGTCCATCTGCTGGCAGGTCAGCAGCGGCAACCAGGTCATCGTCATCGGTGCCATCCAGCCCGACAACACCGTCAAGGGCGGTACCGGCTGGGGCGCCGAATTCGCCAAGATCTGCAACAAGCCCCTGCTGGTGTTCGACCAGCCCAAGAACGGCTGGTTCACCTGGGACAAAGAAGTCTGGACCCCGGTGGAAAAGCCCGTCATCGAGCATGCCCACTTTGCCGCTACGGGCACCCGCTTCCTGGAAGACAACGGCCGCGACGCCATCCAGGACCTCTTCGCCCGCTCCTTCAACCGTTAAGCCGCGAGCAGCCCAGGCTGCCGGGCCTTTTCGGGCGCATCCGCCGCGCTTTCACAGGCGCGGCGTTTTGCGTCCTGTGAGGAATCCATGGCCCAGCAATTCACCGAAACAGAACGTGCCATCCTGCGTATCGTGCAGGCCGACCTGCCCGACTCCCTGACCCCGTATGCCGACATCGCCCGCACCGTGGGCTGCACGGAAAAGGAGGTCCTCGACCTGCTCTCCCGCCTCAAGCAAAGCGGTGCCATCCGCCGCTTCGGGGCCAGCATCAAACACCAGAAGACCGGCTGGAACCACAATGCCATGGTAGGCTGGAAAGTGGCCCCCGAGCTGGTGGAAGAATGCGGTACCATCGCCGCCCGCCACAGCCACATCTCCCATGTCTACTACCGTCCCAGCGCCGCTCCCGACTGGCCCTACGAGCTGTACACCATGGTGCACGGCCGCAGCGAACAGGAATGCCTCGACGTGGCGCAGGAACTGATCGCCACCACGCCCCTGCGTGAGTACGCCATCCTCAAGAGCTTGAAAGAGCTCAAAAAAATCTCCATGACCTATTTTTAGGAGCCTGACGCCAATGGACGACAAATCCCGCGCGCTTTTTGACAAAGCCTGCCAGCTCATCCCCGGCGGGGTCAACAGCCCCGTGCGCGCCTGCCACAACGTGGACAGCCTGCCCCTCTTCATCGCCGAAGCCCACGGCAGCCACATCATCGACGTGGACGGCCGCGAGTACATCGACTTCATCCTCTCCTGGGGCCCCATGATCCTGGGCCATGATCACCCCGCCGTCACCGCCGCCGTGCGTGAGGCCGCCGGTCGCGGCACCAGCTACGGCGCTCCCTGCCCCGACGAAGTCACCCTGGCCGAAGAAGTGGTGGCCGACATGCCCAGCCTGGAAATGGTGCGCATGGTCAACTCCGGCACCGAAGCCACCATGAGCGCCCTGCGCCTGGCCCGCGGCGTCACCGGCCGCGACAAGGTGCTCAAGTTCGTGGGCTGCTACCACGGCCATGCCGACCCCTTCCTGGCCGCCGCCGGTTCCGGCCTTGCCACCTTCTCCATCCCTGGCACCCCCGGTGTGCCCGCCGCCGTGGTGGCCGACACCCTGCTGGCCCCCTACAACGACCTTGAGGCCGTGCGCGAGATCTTCCGCCAGCATGGCGAAGGCATCGCCGCCATCATCGTCGAACCCGTGGCCGCCAACATGGGCCTCGTCCTGCCCAAGCCCGGCTTCCTCGAAGGCCTGCGCGAGATCACCCGCCAGTACGGCGCCCTGCTCATCTTCGACGAAGTCATCACCGGCTTCCGCGCCTCCTTCGGCGGCGCCCAGGCCCGCTTCGGCATCGATCCCGACCTGACCACCTTCGGCAAGATCATCGGCGGCGGCCTGCCCGTGGGCGCCTTCGGCGGCAAGCGCCAGTACATGGAAAACGTGGCTCCGCGCGGCGCCGTCTATCAGGCCGGTACGCTCTCCGGCAACCCGCTGGCCATGGCCGCCGGTCTGGCCACCCTGCGCCAGCTGCGCCAGATGGACTACGATGCCCTCGAACGCCGCGTGTCCGCCTTTGCCGGCGAACTGCGCGCCATCCTCAGCGCCAAGGGCGTGCCCATCCAGATGCCCACCATCGCCTCCATGTTCTGCCCCTACTTCAGCGAGCAGGAAGTGGTGGACTTCGCCACCGCCAAACAGTGCGACCAGCAGCTGTTCACCACCTTCTACAAACAGATGCGCCAGCAGGGCATCTTCCTGGCGCCCTCGGGCTTCGAGACCGGCATGGTCTCCTTCGCCCACACCGACGACGACTTCAACAAGGCCCTGGACGCCGCCCGCAAGGTCAGCTTCTAGGCTGCCATTGAAGTTTGA
>NZ_JBNPNC010000054.1:0-15355 GCF_050314315.1 Desulfovibrio sp. SGI.102
GGTATAGGCAAAGGTCAGGTCGACGTTCCAGATGTCCTGCTTGCTGTAGCTGTCCCCAAGGTAGGCGTGGCCGTCCTGCCAGGTACCGGAGTCCATCAGGTTGGCGATGTCGCCCAGCCAGAGGCCGATGCTGAAGTTGTCGTAGACCTGGTAGACGCTGTTGATGTTGAACTCCAGCAGCCCGTCATTGGTGGTCAGATAGATCCCTTCGTAATCGTTGGTGTAGTTCCAGTCCGTGCGGGTGGTGGCGTATTTGACCATGGATGGGCTGTTGGTCCCGCCCCAGTAGAGGACGCGGAAGGTATGCTTGAGGTCTTCCATGAAGCTGACGTCCGCCACTTGGAGCCCCAGGCCCCAGGTACCGGCATAGGTCATCTTCTGGTCCTGCAGGCTGCCGCCGTAATGGACGTCGTCGCCCATTACGGACGAGAACATGCCGTTGGCGCGCAGACTGGGCAGACGCTCGGAACCGTTCTTGATGTCGCCGTCGTCACCGCTGCCGTACCAGCCGAAGATGCCGGGCCTGCCCCAGTCCGTCTTGTATTCCACAAGGGCCTTGGCCAGCCAGCCCTGCCGCTGTGTGCTGCCGCGTACCGGGTCCACGCCGCGTTCCAGGGCATCGTAGCGGCCCATGCCTTCCACATAGCCGTAGTTGAGCTCGAACTCTATGTTCCAGGGATCGAAGGCCGTGATGGCCACGGGCAGACCGGCCCAGAACAGGCTGCCGTACATCTTGTCGGTATCGAGGTCCGTAAAGCCGCGGGCCCCGGCGGCGGTCATGCCGAAGGGATAGGCCCCCATGCTGGTCATGGGGTTGCCGTCGTTCCAGATCTGGGTGCCGTTGAAGGTGTTCTTGCCGCGGATGCCGTACAGCACCCAGGGGGTCATCTCGAAACCTTCAAGACGCACGGGCAGGGTCAGGCCCCAGATGTCCATGTTGTCGAGATAGTTGGTATTGCCCTCGGCGCTGTAGTTGTCGTTGAAGGGGCGCAGCCAGAGGGCCGAAAGCCCCACGGTTTCCGAGAACTGCCAGGAGGCCACGATCCCGGCCACATCCAGGTTGCCCGCGACGGACGAGTTGCCTGCCTTGGTGGGCAGGGTCAGGTTCTGCAGGCCCATGCGGACCTTCAGGCTGGTGTCGGGCACCTGCCAGTCCATGAAGGCCATGCGGACCTTGATGGCCGAGGTGCTGTCGGCCCCCAGGGCGCCGCCGCCGGCCTGCTGGCCCCACTGGATATGGCCGATCTCGAAATGCACGCTGCCGGACAGGCTCTCCGAGGCGACAGCATCCATCTGGAAGCGGATGCGGGAACGGCTGTTCATGACATCATTGCTGTCGGTCTTGTTCCCGCCGACGGATTTGACGAAGTTCCTTTGCGACAGGCCCATGCCCACCTGCCAGATACCTTTGGCCTTGAAGTCGATGGCCTGGGCATCGGCGGCAGCCAGCGCCATGGTGGCGGCGATAAAGAGAATGGCAAGCTTCTTCATCCTTCCTCTCCCTTGTCTTCGGACACTCGTGAGTGTCTTATTTTTTATTTAATAAAAACAGTATGTTATAATTTTACCTGGACAAGCGGCAAGATGCGCACGAAAAAGGCTTTCATGCGCTGCCGTCTACGGTGCTATGCATGGGGAAGATCGAAGGAGCGGCTCTCGCGAGCAGGCAAGGGCAATGGCGGCATGCCTGGCAGGCCATGCTCTTTTTGCCGGAACTCTTGCCAAGGAGGCCTGCGGCAGTCATTATCGGTGTGCTAGCGGAGCCTGAGGCTACCGCAGACCTCACGAACAGCGCAGCACGGCCGTACGGTCCCCCCCCGTACGTCCCCCCGGCTGCGGCTGTTGCTCCCGGTCTCCCGAGGGAAGGCCGCTGGCAGGCGGCTTTCCCCCGGGACCGGTCTACTTGAGCGTGACCCCTTCGAAGTTCTTCACATGGCAGTAGCTGTTGGCACAGAGCAGCTCTGACTTCTTGTGCTCCTTGTGGCAGGTGTAGCAGGGCACCGTATCGCCCCAGTGCGGCGTATAGTGCGGGTTACGCTTGAACCCTTCCGTTTTCTTGATGAGATCCTGCATGGGACCATGGCAGTTCAGGCAGGCTTCGCTGGGCGGCGGCGTGCGGCCCACTTCTTCCTGGTGGCAGTCCACGCAGGCCAGGTCCTGGTGCATGCTTTTGTGGCTCACATAGCTCCCGGCCCAGGCGGCAGAGCTTGCCAGCAAAAGGGCGGCGGCGATCATGCTCAACGTGCGTATCTTCATGGATTCCTCCGTAACTAGGCCTTGATGTTGCGGGCCCGCTTGGCGATCTCTTCCCCGGCGATCATGCCGAACGCGGCGCAGTCGGGCAGGGAGCAGGCGGTCAGGCGCGTGACGCCGAACACCCCGGCAGAGGCTTCGCCAGCCACATAGAGGCCGGGGATGGGCTTGTCGTCCAGGGCGCTGATGGCTTCGGCCCTAGTGTTGATGAGCACGCCGCCCTGCGTGTAGGAGAGGTCGGGCTCGATGGTGCAGGCCGCAAACGGCGGTTCCGTCAGGGGCACGGACAGGGAGCCTGCGATGTCCTTGCCGAACTCGCTGTCGCGTCCGGCAGCGATGTCCTTGTTGTAGCGGTCCAGGGTGGCCTTCAGGGTCTTCAGGTCCAGATGTTCCTTGGCGGCCAGTTCTTCCAGTGTGTCATAGGGGCGCAGGGCATTGGAGAAGAGCAGGCGCTGGCGGCGCTTGTGGTCGAAGAAGGCGTCCATGGTCTTCTTGTCGTAGATGCCCAGGGGGATGCAGCGGTGCTTCTGCATGTAGAGCAGCATGTTCACGGCCAGGTCCGTACGGGGCATGCTCTCGTCGATGAAGCGCTTGCAGGTCTTGGGGTCGATGACCATGCCCATGCGCAGGTCTTCCGAAGCGATGTAGAAGCCGTAGCGGCCCAGGGTCGTATGCACGCTGCGGGCACCGATGGCCAGGGCCGCGCGCAGGGCACCGGCCGTATTGCCGATATGGCAGCGGGTGGCCATCTCTTCGCTTTGCAGCGGCGCTTCGGCCATGCGGAAGGCCAGGTCGCGGGAATAGCCGCCCGTGGCCAGGACGACGCCGTAGCGGGCCGCATAGCGCTTGGGGAGGCCGCCGGCGTTTTCCATGTCTTCGTTCTTGGACTCGTTGATGAAGTCGTAGCGTTCCCGCACGTTCACGCCGGTGACGGCACCGCTTTCATCCCGGATGAAGCTGTCGAACTTGACGCGGCTGCGGATCTCGCCGTTGTACTTTTTGCGGAAGCTGTCCCAGATGGGGACCATGACGCTGGCACCGAAGCTCTCGACGCCTTGGTGCACGCGCGGTGCGGAATGTCCGCCGAGGATGATGATCTCGGGATTGAACTTGGCGCCGTTCTCGATGAGGAAGTCGATGGCCCGGCCGGAGTTGCGGGCCACGGTGAGCGTCAGGTCGGGATGGTTCAGGCCGCCGCAGGCGGCGCTGATGTCTTCGGCAAAGGCCTCGGGCGTGTCCTTGATCCCCTGCTTGCGGGTCAGCTGGGAGTTCACGGCGCCGAAGTCACCGGTGGCGATGGCCGAGTTGCCGCCGAGATAGCTCATCTTTTCCAGGACGACGACCTTCTTGCAGCCGTTCTTCTTGGCCGCCAGAGCCGCACACATACCGGCCAGACCGGAGCCGATGACGATGACGTCAAAGACTTCGTCCCATTGTTCCTGGGGCTTGGTCGCCGCATGGGCCACCCCTGCGAGGGAACCCAGCGCCATGCTCGCGGCGCTTCCTGCCAGAAAGGCCCGACGAGAGACATGCTGTTTTGTCATATGCAATCCTCCTGATGGATGTCACAGCTTGTGATTTTTTTCTAAATCGGGCAGGACATGAAAAAAACAGCATCCATCAAGTTTTTTGTTTTTTAAAAAACTTCTTTCCGCTCAGGAGGTTCCATGAAGCGGCGCGACATCCATATGCACGCTGTCTATGTCCAGGGGCTGAACAGGATCTGGGCAGATTTCATGCGCCGGGGGCAGCGCCGGAGGGTGATGGCCTCCTCCCGTTCTCCTGTCGATATCGTCGGTGCCCCGCATGAACTGATCTTCCTCGAGGAAGGGCATGTCAGGGTCTACGGCATGGCCCGGCAGGCCCCGCGCCTGCTGTTGCTGATGGGGCCGGGCTGCCTGGTCAATACGGAGTGCCTGGAGGGCGGCCAGACCTCGCATGGCTATGTGGTCAGGGACATGACGCCGGTGACCCTGCTGGTACGGGACGTCACCGCATGGTACGAGCGCCGTCTGGCCTGCGACTATCCCGAGCTGTATGTGAACGTGGTGCAGGCTCTGGCCGGGATCAACCTGCTGTTCCTGTACAGGGCCCATGCCGTGACCTTCGGCCCGGCCCTGTCCCGCCTGTGTGCGCTCCTGCTGGACATCCACGATACGAAGGACTGTCCCGTGCTGCGCCAGAAGGATATGGCCGAGCTGGCAGGCATCACGCCCGAAACGGCATCGCGGCTGCTGGCCCGGCTGGAGGGTTCCGGCTGTCTGGAAAGGGTACGGGGCGGGAACGTCCGGCTGCTGGACATCCCGCGCATGAGGGAACTGAGCTGTCAGGAGAGGACGTTGATCCCCTGGAGGGATGGTGAGGCATGAACAGGAGGACGCAAGCGGAGTTCTGGCTGGAGCGGCTCAACCAGGCGTGGGAGGCGGTCATCCCGCTGGGGAAGCTGGAGACCTACGAAGATCAGGAGACCCTGCGTGTGGAAGGCTGCCGCTTCTTCCACCTGTTGCTGGAAGGGAACATCGACATGGTGAGCCTGAGCGGTACCGGCAAGGAATGGACCCTGTTCCAGGCCGGGCCCCTGTGCCTGATCAACGACATCCCGGCCATCACCGGGATAGACAACCATGTGCGCTACATCTGTTGCGGGCAGGTCCGCACGGTACGTTTTGAGAGCAGGCTGCTGCGGGATCCGTCTTTTTTTCGCAGCTACCCCGATCTGGCCAGGAACCTGCTGACCACCGTGCTGCACAAGATGGAATTCTTTTTGTCCTATGCCATCGAACAGCAGGAATCTTCGGGGCTGGAACGTCTGTGCCGTCTGCTGGTGCAGCTGACGGGCGGCCGTCAGGGCTGTTTTTCCATCGGGATGGGCCAGAAAGAATGCGGCCTGCATATCGGGATGCATCCGGCCTCTTTTTCCCGGCTGGTCACCGGACTGCGCCGTCAGGGCATCCTGGGCGCGTTCACCCGGCACAGGCTGGAGATCCTGGATGCGGACCGCCTGTTGCAGATCGCCGGAGGCATGTCCGGGACGGACCTGGCGCCTGGAAAAAAGAAAAGGCAGAAGAGGAAAGTCCTCTCCTGCCGGAAAGTTTGCCCGTAAGCGGCCGGCATCGCCGCAGGTCTTTCTGCCGGGCAGGCCGCCCGTGACCAGCTCCGCGGCAGGGCGGCACGCCCCGGGCGCTTCCCGCTGCCCGTCAGCACGGCGGGCAGCGGGCAAACATGGGATTACGGTCTGATATAGGCGAAGCCCTTGTTCTGCAGCTCCACGATCTCCACCAGGCCGGCGGGCACCACTTCGCAACCGGGCCAGAGGTCGGCGGTGGTCATCTTGTTGGCATCCAGGGCGTTCTTGCACAGACGCAGCTTGAGGCCGCGGGCCATGAGCTCCTCGGCGGTCTTCTGCAGCTCGGCCTGGGCAGGCACGAACAGTTTGACGGCCGGGCCGTTGGCCACCAGCACCAGCTCGAATTCCTTGCCGGGCAGGCCGTTCATATAGTTGCGGGCATTGACGAAAGCAAAGGCCAGCACAGCGGGATCATTGGCGTCCACATGGAGGCAGAGATCATACGACATGGGAGACTCCTGAAAAAAGAACTGAATAAGCTCATGGTAACAAAGGGGATTTGTCTTGCCAAGCTGTCTCTCTGCGGCTATGGGATTATTATGCGCCGAACATATATCCTTTTTTCTTTTTTGCTCATGGCCTGCCTCTTGCTGGGGGGCTGCGGCCTGTTGTTCGGCGATGCCGCCGGAGAACTACGTGATGACGGCGGGACCAAGATGCCCGCCGCTCAGGGCGAGCGCATCCCCTACAAGCTGTCCATCGAAGTGGACGGGGAGCGCCGCGCCACGGCGGACGAGAAACGCGCCGCGGCCACGGATCCTGACGGGGAATCCGAGGGCGTGTCCCTGGGCGGCAGCCCGGAGGAGGGCGACGAGGCCGGACCGGCAGCCCCGCAGGCGGATGCCCCCCACCGTGAAGGGACGGGAGCCGCGCCGTCTGCCCCCAAGGGGAACAGCGGCCTGTCGGACAAGATGCGGGACCTGAGCCAGCTGGAGCAGTTGCGCTCCGACCCGCCGGACAGCCTGCTGGCCCTGGAGCGCCGGGCCCGGGGCGATGTGGAGACGGCGGTCAAGCTGCTGCATTCCCAGGGCTATTATGACGGTACGGCGACCTTCCAGATGGACAGCACGACCAAACCGGTCACGGTGCGCCTGCATCTGACGCCGGGTCCCCGCTATGTGCTGGGCCGGGCCTCGGTGCGTTATGAGCCTGTCCCCGTGGTGCCCGCGGCCCTCAAGCACGGCAAGCGGCGGGCGCCGTACAGCGGTCTGGGGGCCCTGTGGGGCGACGAGGCCCGCGAAGCGACCCCGCCCCCGCGTTTTCCCGATACCCTGCGCGGGGTGACCCCCGGTGAACCCGTCACGGCCGACCAGATGCTGGAAGCCGTGGAAAAATTGCCCGAACGCCTGCGCCGCCGTGGCTATCCGCTGGCCCAGGTGAGCAGCCAGCGCTATTTCCTCGACCGCGCGGCCCGGACCCTCAATGCCGAGATCGTGGTGGATACCGGTCCTCCGGCCCTGCTGGGCGAGATCGTGGTGGAGGGCAACAAGGACGTCAGCACGACCTACATCCGCGAACGCGCCCCCTGGAAGGCCGGGACGGAGCCCTGGAACGAGAGCCGGGTGCAGGACTATGTGGACGAGCTCCGCGGCCTGGGCCTGTTCAGCATGGTACGCCAGCGCAACATCAAGGACGTGCCTTCGCCGCGCAAGGACGGCATGGTGGTCCTGCCCGTGCAGCTGGTGGTGCGTGAAGGCCCGCCGCGCTCGGTCAGCGCCGCTGCCCGCTATGAGACCGATTCCGGTATCGGCGTGGAAGGGGAGTGGGAACACCGCAACTTCTTCGGCAACGGGGAAAAGCTGGTGGTCTCCCTGCCCATCACGCCCGAAAAGCAGGGGCTGAAGGCGTCCTTCGAAAAACCGGCCTTTCTGGATCGCGACCAGAAGCTGGTGGGCGAAGCCTCCCTGTTGCAGGAATTCACCGATGCTTACGACCGGCGCGGTCTGCGCGTGGGCGCCGGTATCGAGCGCCGCCTGAGCCCCTACTGGTGGGTGGGGGTGGGCGCCTCTTCCGACAGCGGCACCCTCACCGAGAACGACCGTACCAACGAGCCCTATAGTTTCGTGGGCCCGCATCTGCGTATCGTGCGCGACAGCCGCAACAACAAGATCAATCCCAAGCGCGGCTCGGTGCTGGAGATCAATTCCAAACCCATCTTCGGCTATTACGACGGCTTCTTCACGGCCCTGGGCACGGAAGTGGAAGGCATGTTCTACTACGCGCCCTTCCGCAAGGGTCCGAACAAGGGCGTCATCGACGACAAGCTCGTGCTGGCGGCCCGTGTGCGCGGCGGCAGCATGGCCGGGGCCGAGATGAACAACCTGCCCAGCACGCTGCGCTATTACGCCGGTGGTGCCGGTTCGGTGCGCGGCTATTCCTATCAGGCCATCGGCCCGCGCAACGACAAGGGCGACCCCAGCGGCGGCCGTTCCTACCAGATCGTCAATCTTGAGGCCCGCTACAAGATCACCGACGAGATCGGCATCGTGCCCTTCCTGGACGGCGGCATGGTCTACGAGGACGCCCTGCCGCAGATCTTCGGCGACATGCGCTGGGGCGCGGGCTTGGGCCTGCGCTACTACACGCCCATCGGCCCGGTGCGTCTGGACGTGGCCACGCCCCTCAATCCCGTGGACGGTGATCCCCCCCTGCAACTCTATATCAGCATAGGACAGAGCTTCTGATGGCCAGCGAATCCGGAACTCCCCCTGTTGTCCCTGACGGCCGTCCGTCGGGCCCTGCTCCCTCGGAAGGGGCAGCGCCTGTGCGCAGGAGCTTTTTCCGGCGCCGTGTCCTGCCGTGCCTGCTGCTGTTCGTGCTCCTGACGTTGCTGGCCGGGGCCGGAGCGGTCTGGTGGCTGCGTACGCCCGGCGGACAGGACTGGCTGCGGCAGGAAGCCGACGCCCTGCTGGCTCCGCCCCTGGCCGAACAGGGCCTTTCCCTGGAGCTGATCCGTCTGGAGGGGGCCCTGCCGCTGGAGATGGAATGCGCCCTGCGCCTGCGTGATGCCGGGGGCCTCTGGCTGGATGTGCCCCGGGCGCGTGTGGACGTGGGCCTGTCCGTCTTCCCGCCCGGCATCTCGCTCGACCTGCGCTTGGAACACCCCTCTTTGTATCGCCTGCCCCAGCTGCCTCCTTCCCCCGACGAGCCCTCCCCGCCGCTGGCCGAGACGCTGGCCGGGGTGGAGACGGCCCTGAGGAGCGCGCTGGACATTACGGCCTCCCTGCCGGGCTGGCTGCCTTCCCTGCATGTGCGTGAAGTGGCGCTGGATGGCCTGTGGCTGGGCTCGGCCGTGCTGGACGGCAGTCCGTCCGGCACGCTGGTGGATGCCTCCGGGCAGGCAGCGCAGGACGCGGCTGCTTCGGCCGGAGCGGGGAGTGTGCCTGCGGATGGCCAGACGCCCCCGGTCCCTGCCGTCGCTGCACCTGCCCCTGCACAAGAGGCGATGACGCCCGGGGCCCTCCCGGCGCCGCCCCTATCCGTGGCTGTGGCCGCCGTGGAAAGCGCCCTCCGCGTCGGTGAGGGGCTGGAGGTCTCGCTGCGCCTGACAGCCGAAGCTGATTTTTCCCTGAGCGGGACCACGGCCCGGGCCGGTCTCCAGGCCTCGTGGCAGCTGGCGTCCGCAGCGGCAGCCGCTGCTCCGGCCACTGAGGAGACGCCTTCCGCCGCTGCGCCCGCTCCCGGATCCGGTGTGACAGCGCCCGGGATGACTCCGGCGGCGGCCCCGGCACAAGAAGCCGGTCTTGTTCCTGCGCAGGAAAAAAACACGGATACGGCCCCCCTCCTGACGGAAGCGGCAGGACGGTGGCTGCCCGCGCCGCTGGCTCTGCTTTTGACGCCCGGGCAGGCGTCGTCCCTGCGGGTGGAACTGGCCCTGCGGCCCGGTGAGCGCCCCGTGCTGGCGCTGGAGACCCTGCAGGCGGATGCCGGGACCGTGCGGCTGCGCGGTCAGGGGACGCTGGAGCTTGCGACCGTTGCGGATGTGCTGGCCTCGCCGCTGGCGCTGGATTGCTCGCTTGCCGTGTCTTCCGCTGCGGATGCGGCGGCCCTGCTGCCCCAGGCGCGGGCCCTGCTGGCGCCCCTGGGCGACGCCCTGCGTCTGGACATCGGCGTGAAGGGCAGTCCCGGTGCGCCCGAGCCCCGTCTGGAACTGGCCTGCGCCACGCTGGATCTGGGCGGGCATGCCGTCAACGATCTCTCCCTGCTGGCAGGCGGAGAGGCTTTGCCGTGGCCGCAGCTGGCTGCCAAAGGCAAGGTGGAACTGCCGCTCTCCCTGCAGGTGCGCACCGGAAAAGACCATATTTCCACGAAACTACGCCTGCGGGCCGGGCATGACGGCGCGGCCTGGCTGCTGGGCCTGCCGCAGCTGGAGCTGCACGGCGCCGGTGCCCGTCTGGATGGGGCCCTGCTGGCCCTGCTGCCCGATGCCCCGCAGGAGATGCCTGCCATTCCTTCTGCTTCGGCGGAAAAGCAGGCCCCGCTCCCTGTGGTGGGAGAGGCCGGGACGCTCCCGGCTCCTGTGGATGCGGCCGGACAGCCCGCAACGGCCCTTCCGGCGGCCCCTGTTCCTGCCTCTGCTGCGGATGCCGCCGCAGCCCCCGTCCCTCCGGCCCCGGCCATCGTGGGCAGCGATTTTGTCCCTGCGCGGCTGCTGGCACAGCTGTTCCCCAATCCCGGGACAAGGCCGCGCCTGTGGGCCTCGCTGTACGGCGAGATAGAAGACTGGGCCGCGCTGGGCCGGGTGCTGGACTACTGGTCGCCGGGCCTGCGCCTGGAAAAGAAGGATGACCGGCCTGTCCGTCTGATGCTGCGTGCGGGCGGTCTGCCGTGTGCCCCGGACAAAGCCGAAGAACTTCCGCTGGCGGCTGTGGCCGGGCTGGCCGATCCGGCCTTCCTGTGCAGCCAGGACTGGCAACAGTGGTTCAGTCTGGATGCCGACGTGGGCTTCCTCCGCCTGCACGACAGGGGAGGCGAGCGTCTGCTGCTGCGCGAGCTGCACCAGCATCTGCGCATCGACGATATTTTCGGCCGGGGAAAGCTGGAACAGCGCCTGGACGTGCGCCAGCTCCATGCGGCCGGTCTGCGGCTGGAGCGGGTGCTCGTGGGCCTGAAGGGCGAACTGGCGACCCCGCTGGAAGCGGAACTGGCCTGCGCCGGAGACATTCGGGCCAAGCTGCGCCTCCGCTGGCAGGGCGACAGGCTGGAGATCCCCGTGTGTGACCTGCATCTCAAGCAGGGCGTGGGCCTGCGCCTGCAGGCAGGGACGGCCCTGGTGCTGGACAAGGACGGTCTTTCCCTGCGCGGTCTGGATGCCCGCATCGCGCCTGCGGGGCGGGTACGGGCCACGGCCAGCCTGAAGCCCGCGGCCATGGATGTGCGCCTGACGCTGGACAGTATGGACCTTGCCCCGTGGCGGGCGGTGGTGCCGGGCCTGCCTTCGGCCGCGCTGGCTTTCCAGAGCCGCCTGCACGGCAGTCCCGCGGCCCCTGCCGGGACCTTCCGGCTGGACGTGCGGCGACTGGAAGTCCCGCAAAGCTCCCTGCCGCCGCTGGATCTGGCCCTGACGGGCAAGCTGGGCGGCAACAACGGCAAAGGACGTCTGGACACACGGCTGGAACTGCCTCCCTCCACCCGGCAGGCCCTGGGAGCGGAGCAGGCCGGTCTGGAAGTCCGTCTGCCCCTGCATTTTTCCGCCAACGGCCTGCCCCTGCCGGACATGACGGCCCCGCTTTCCGGGCGTCTGGACTGGCAGGGCGACCTTGCCCCGCTCTGGCGTCTGGTGCCGGTGGCCGACCGCCGCGTGACCGGACGGCTGGACATGCATCTGGCTCTGGCCGGCAGCCTTGCCGTGCCTACGGCCAAGGGGCGGCTGGAGGTCGCGGGCGGACGGTATGAGGACCTGGCCCTGGGCATCCTGCTGACGGACATCAAGGCCTCGGTGACGGCGGGCAGCGGCAAGGGCCTGAAGCTGGAGCCCGTGCGTGTGGAGGCCTCCATGAGCGACGGGCGCGGCGGCCTGGTGACGGCCGCGGGCAGTCTGCATCCCGAAGGCGGCAGGCTCGATCTGGATGCCGCCATGAAGCGTCTGCGCCCCCTGCGGCGCGCGGACATCCAGGCGACCCTGTCGGGCACGGCCTCGGTCAAGGGCACGCTCATGGCGCCCCAGGTGGCGGCGGACATCACCATCGACGAGGCCCTGGTCAATCTCAACCGCCTTACCGGCAGCAGCGTGACCACCCTGCCCGTGGAAGGCACCAGCGAAGCCCCGGAACCGGTCACGGAAAAGAAGGAAGGACACGGTTCCCTGGACGTGAGCGTCCGGGCGCCCGGGCATATCGCGGTCAACGGCCACGGGCTGGAGAGCGAATGGCAGGCCGGTCTGCGCGTGCGCGGGGCCCTCAACGATCCGCTGGTCATCGGCAGCGTGCGCTCGGTGCGGGGGCAGTTCGACCTGCTCTCCAAGATCTTCACCCTGCGGCCCAGCACCATCTCCTTCAACGGCGGGGCGGTCTCCAACCCCCTGCTGGACGTGACCCTGCGCTACGAAGTACCGGATATCACGGCCGATGTGCGCGTCAGCGGCTCCGTGCGGCGCATGAAGCTGGAACTGACCAGCACGCCGTCCCTGCCGCAGGAAGAGATCATCTCGCGGGTCATGTTCGGTCGCGGCTCCAGCGAACTGGGCCGTTTCGAAAGCCTGCGTCTGGCCGCCGCCGTGGCACGTCTGGCCGGGTTCGGCTCCGGCGGCCTGGGCGTTCTGGATCTGGGCCGTGCAGTGCTGGGCGTGGACGTACTGCGCGTCAATTCCGCCACGGACAAGGAAAGCGGGGATGAAGAAAGCAGCCTGGAAGTGGGCAAGTTCATCGGCGAGAAAATCTATCTCGGCGTGGAACAGGGCCTGGAGCCGGACAGCACCGCCGTCATCATGGAACTGGAACTGACCCCGCACAGCAAGGCGGGCATCCGCACGGAGCAGGACAACACCAGCGCCGGTGTCCAGTGGAAGATGAATTACTGACGGAACCGGGACGGTCTGAGGCGCTTGCGGACGCCCCCTTGCGATGGGCAGCCGTATCGCGCCTTGGAGCCCGGAGACGATGGCGCTGCTGTCCCGGTCAGAAGCCCGGCCGGATGCGCCTTGCCTGCCGTCGGGCACTGCCTGCGGACGCATCCGGGGGCACCTGCGGCGTACGGGCCTGAGGCTCCTGCGGGTGCTGTCCCTGCAAGGAATAGAGGATGGAACGACTGACCTTCAGCGATGCCGGTCCTGCGGACTGGCCGTATCTGCTGTGCCTGTGGTGGCGCAACGTGCGGGCCACGCACGGCTTCGTGGCGGAGGACTATCTGCGGGCCATCGGGGCTGCTTTGCCGGGCGCCTATCTTCCGGCCATGGAGCGCGTACGTCTGGCCTGGCTGGAGATCGCGCCCGCTGAAGGCGACGGGAGCGACCATGCGCCGGGGGCAGGAGAAGGCCATTTCCCGACGGGTACGGTAGCCGTACCCCGCCCCTTTCAGGGGCGCTTGCCGGCGGGCTTTCTGGGCAGCGTGGAGCAACGGGTGGAGATGCTCTTCGTGGAGCCGGGCCTGCGGGGCAGGGGCATCGGTACGGCCCTGCTGGAGGATTTCGGCAGCCGCCATCCCGAGATCCTGCTGGACGTCAACGAACAGAACACGGCGGCCCGGATATTTTATGCCCGCCGGGGCTTCGAGGTGGTGGGGCGTTCCCCGCTGGACGGGGCGGGGCAGCCGTATCCGCTCCTGCATCTGCGCCGGGTGCGGGCCGGGGGCGCCGGGACAGGGCAAACAGCCTGACGCATGGCCTTTCGACGGCCTCGCATCCCTGCCGTCACAACAGGGGGCGGCATCCTTTCTTTGCCCGCAGAGGACACAGCGGCGACGTGGTCGCCCAAAAAACAGAAACGCCGGGGGGGACCCGGCGTTTTGGCATCGTCCGGGAGAATGACAATGCCGTCTCTCTGGGGAAGGAGATATCTATGCGGCTGCCACGCGGCGGCCGTGGAGGACGTAGTACAGCAGCACCGCGCCGAGGACCACGAAGGCCAGGGTTTGGTACATGCCGTCATAGCCTGCGGCGGGGATCATGAAGCCGAACAGGTAGGGCCCCAGACCGATGCCCAGGTCGAAGAAGATGAAGAAGGTCGTGGTGGCCTGGGCAAAGCGGGACTTGGACACCAGCGAGAGCGAGACCGCCTGTCCGGCGGACTGGAAGTTGCCGAAGCCCATGCCCAGGATCAGCCCCGCGGCCAGCAGGACCCAGCTGCTGCTGGCGTGGGCCATCATGGTCAGGGAAAGGGCCGTCAGCAGCAGGGCCGGGTAGAAGATGATGTTCTCGCCGCGCAGGTCGAACAGGCGACCGGTCAGGGGCCGGGTCACCAGGGCGGCCAGGGCATAGAGCAGGAAGAAAAGGCTGGCCGCGCCGGTCAGGCCGCGTTCCGCCGCATAGGAGGTCATGAAGGCCTGGATGCAGCCGTAGCTCAGACAGGTGATGAGCGCCACCAGCGAAAAACGCACCACACGCGGGTCGATGTAGCTGTTGAGCTCAAGGAAGGGCCGGTGGCGGTGGCGCATCTCCGGCAGGTCGTGCAGGCCGAAGAAGATGGCGATGCAGGTCAGGCCGATGCCCAGGCAGGTCTGTGCCAGGATGGTGTAGCTGAAATACTGGGAGATGAGGATGCCCAGGAAGGGCCCCAGGGCCAGCGCGAAGGCCGTGCTCATGCTGAACAGGCTGATGCCCAGCCCGTGATGCTGGTGGGGCACCACATAGGCCACGATGGTACCGGTGGCCGTGCCCATGATGCCCACGCCCATGCCCATGCACAGACGTTGCACGAAGAGCAGGGCCAGGTTGGGGACCCAGAAAAAGGCCGCGATGCTGGCCGAATAGAGCAGCAGCCCGGCAAAAAGGATGGCACGGCAGCCGCACAGGGAAAGCAGGTTGCCGGTCAGGAAACGGCCGATGAGGCAGCCGATGACCATGATGCCCGCGGTGAGCCCGGCGCTGCTGAGGCTGGCGCCGTAGGTGGCCCGCGCGTAGGCCGTGCTGGTGACGAACATCAGGTAGTAGGCCGTCATGACCAGCAGGTTGATGCAGGCGACCACATTGAAGTTGCGGTTGAAAATGGAGCGCAGGGCTTCGCCGGTGCTGGCGGTGCTGCGGTCCTGTGTCCGGGGCCGGGATCTGTGTTGGGTGGGCATAGGGATTCCTGGGCGAAATATCGCCATACCGTTGCGTATGCAACGATATACGTCCGGGTGCTTTCCCTTGTCAAGCAGAAAACCTGTCCGGCGGACGGAGCGCTTTTGCCCTTGCAAGGCGCTGCAAGGCTGACTATGAAAAAACGACGTATGCGACCTACATCATTTTTCTGGAGCTGTTGTGGAACTGACCTATAAGTGGATCGCGCTGGCCAACCGGCATTACCTCATGTACCTGAACAAGCGTCTTGCTTCGTACGGTCTCAGCGGCAGCCAGTATCTTTTCATCCTGAACATCTGCCGCCAGCCCGGCCTGACCCAGGACAAGCTGCCGGACATCATCCACATCAACAAGAGCAACGTCACCCGTGCCCTGGCCCATCTGGAGAAGCGCGGCTTCATCCGGCGTGAGGTCAACCCGCAGGACAAGCGCACGGCCGCCGTCTTCCCGACGCAGAAGGCCCTGGACGTGTACCCGCACGTGCTGGAGATCATCCGGGGCTGGGACGCTTCGGTGACCAGCCCGCTGACGGAGGACGAGAAGCACACCCTGCAGGCCCTGCTCAAGCGCGTGGTGGCCTCGGCCCACGAGTACCGCAGCACCGAGGGCTAGGGGCTTTCCCTTAAGCGCATTTTGTCTGGTTCCTTGCTGCTCCGGTATGCCCTCGGATTACTGGACCCGCTCGGATAGCTGGGGGAGTTTGGGAGGAATCCCTGCAAAAACTAAGAAGCGGCGCGGATATCTGTCCGCGCCGCTTC
>NZ_JBNPNC010000055.1:0-15066 GCF_050314315.1 Desulfovibrio sp. SGI.102
TTACAGGAGTTCATCTATGTCCGGCAGCACCTTTGCCGTACAGGAGAGCCCGCGGCAGCGCGCGTATTGCAGATAGCGGTAGGCTGTCTGGCGCGAGATGCCGAACTCCCGGGCCAGCCCCAAGATGTTCTCTTTGTTCTTGAGGGCCCGTGTTGCCAGCAGGGTGATCTCGTCCTCGGTAAGGCGCTTTTTGCTTCCTTTGTATTTGCCCCGCTGTTTGGCCAGGGCGATGCCCTCGCGCTGGCGCTCCCGGATGAGGGCCCGCTCGAATTCGGCCACGGCGCCGATGATCTGCAGATGCAGGCGCTGGAAGGGCGAGCTCTCCCCGCTGAATACAAGATTTTCCTTGTAGAATTTAACAGTCACGTTCCTGTCCGCCATGTCTTCCAGTATGGCCAGCAGGTCTTGCAGGCTGCGCGTCAGGCGGTCGATGCTGTGCACATGCAGCATGTCCCCTGCCCGCAGGGTACGCAAACAGGCCTGGAATTCCGGCCTGTCCATGTTTTTGCCACTCGTCTTGTCCATGAAGACCCTGTCCAGCGCCACCCCTTCCAACTGCCTGTCCGTACGCTGCCCGCAGCTACTGACACGAATATATCCAATGTTCACGTGAGACCCGTTTCAAAAGCTGTAAATCTCTTTGATGTCTACAGGTTATCGTGATTTTCCGGCATGCTGTCGCCGCCTGCCTGTCTCAATGGGGTGTACCCCGCTGAGACAGTCCCGCAGTGATGCATTCATGGTGCGTCATGGCTGGCGCAGACAGCACCTGCTCATATCTGCGGATGGCACCCCCGTTTGCGGCACAGGGCCGCGCGGTACGGGGAAAGGGGGCATGCCCCATTGTCATCCGTACCGGTGCCGTGCACCGGAGGAGGGACGTCCCCGCGCGTGCGGCCGGGCAACATGTCCGGGACCGACGTGGCTAGGTACCTCCATGCTGGTGACGAGGCCGCACGCTGCTGTCAAGACCAAGACAGCCAGCGGTTCGTCCCTTCTGGGCCGCATCCGCACAGGGCGGATGCGGCGTGTGCCCAAGGCACAAAACCTTTCACTATCCTCCGGAGGATAACAATGGCTAATCCTACCTGGTTCGATGAGACGTTCTATCTTAACGGCAAACTGGCCCAGCTGAATGCTGTCGACCCTAAAGGCAAGCTGAACGACGGCAAGGGCTGGTCGTCTGTGAATGACGTGAAGGCTGCCCTCAAAGCTGCCGGTTACGAAGGCGACGAAGGCCTGTACCAGCACTTCGTCGATTTTGGCATGGACGAGAACATCAGCCCCAATAAAGCCTTTGATGCGATGTTCTATCTGCAGTCCAAGGCTGATGCCCTGAACGCCGTCAAGTACGAAGGCAAAACGTGGGATGCCGCCTCTGTCATGGATGCCTTCAAGGCCGCTGGCATCGAGTCCGCCTGGGAACATTACCAGCTGTACGGTTCCAGTGAAGGCATCGCCACCAGCGCTGACTTCGACAGCGAAGCCTACTTCGTCGCCAAGGTGAAGCAGCTGAACGATACCGGCTACGAAGGCCGCAGCAACTGGACCGTCGATGAAGTGAAGGCCGCCTTTGCCGAACAGGGCCTGACCGCTCTGGAGCATTATCAGCTCTACGGTGAAGAAGAAAAGATCACCGACTACGCTGGCAAGGGTGATTTTAAGGCTGAGACTCCTAAGGCTGAGAATGGTGGTCTTGACCTTTACACTGGCGTCACGACCGCGACCTATGCCACGCTGAAAGAAGCCCTGGAAGCCCAGGCCAATGGTACACTGGCGGACAACTACGCCATCACGGACGCTACGAGTGCCGTGGAAGTGACCGTGGCTCAGCAGGACGGTATCGCTGACCTTCTGGCCGGTGCCACGCCTCCCATCAAGGCTGATCCCACCTATACTCTGGTGGACACCGTGGATGCCATCGCCAATGCCAGCACTGCTGTGCTGATGGGTTCTGAAGTTCTGTCCGAAGATGGTAAGAGCTACGAAAGTGGCTACAAGATTGCTGATACCCTTGCCCATATCACGGCTGCTGCTGACGGCCCCCTGGTGAAAAATGCTGCTGCTGTTACCATCGCCGATCTCGGAGATAATGGCATCACCGTCAAGGACATCGATAACTATGTCGATGGCAGCGATACCGGTTTCGTTTCTACTGCTGATAAGCTGGATGAGCCTTGGATGACTGCCAGCAGCAATGACCTGCTGGTCGCCACGAACGACAAGGCAATCGACTTTGAGGGGCTGAAGAATCTGGTGGATTGGGGTCAGGCTGAATCCTTTATCAAGGCCATGGGTAATGCCGAAAATATCCTTGAAGGCGGTCGTGGTAACGATGTCCTCGTCGGCAAGGATGGAGCGAAGGACGTCTTCCTGTTCAACTCGTGGGTGAAAAATACTTCGAACGTATTTGACACTGACAATGTTGGCGGGCGTCAGCTTGGGACGGATACCATTTATAATTTTGAAATCGGTACCGACAAGCTCTTGGTCCACGAATCTGATCGTGGCAAATTTGTTGATGCTACTAACTGGGAGGAATATATCGACTATCAGGCTATCAAGGATAGTGATAATGTCGAAATTGGTGTCAATATTATCGTAGACAGTACCTTCTTCGGGGGAGGGGAATTGAAGGATGAGACGGCTGATCTCACGATCACTCTCATGGGAGTGACTCAAGATGCGGCGGAAAAGGCTGGTGCTGGCCTGTTCGCATTCACATCGGCAGAGTAATACTCGTCGCCGGGAAAAGAACTGACTGATACAGGCGCCCTCCCGTCCCCGGGGGGGCGCCTTCACAAAGCGGCGCCCCTGTGTCCCGCCGGGGCAGAGCGGCGCCGCGGCATATTTTGCAAGATCGTGCATATGTCCTCTCCTGCTGTCAGTATCATCGTGGCCAGCTACAATTATGAGCAATGGCTGCCCCAGGCCCTGCAAAGTGCGCTGGACCAGTACTTTGCGGACTTTGAACTGCTGGTGGTGGACGACGGTTCTACGGACGGCTCCCCGGCCGTGGCGCGGGACTTTGCCGCACGGGATGCCCGCGTGCGCGTCTTCACCCATGCGGACGGCGGCAACCACGGCCTGCCCGCCACCCTGGCGCTGGGCCTGTCGGTCGCGCGCGGCCGGTGGACAGCCTTTCTCGAAGCCGATGACGTCTGGACGCGGGACAACCTGTCCTTGCGGCTGGCCGCCGCGGACGGCACGGATGCCGGGGTGATCTTCAACGACGTGGAGCTCTGGCCCATGCCCGGTGCGGCCACAGGCTGGTTTGCAGGTTACGTCCCGCGCGTCATGGCCGGGCATGCCCGCCGGGGCAGGGCAGGGCAGCGGACCTTTTCCCTGTGCGGGCCCATGCTGGTGGAGAATGTCATCCCCACCTTTTCCTGTGCCATGGTGCGCACGGAGCTTTTGCGTGCCTGCGACTGGCAGTCGCCGGTGCCGCGCTGGACGGACTGGTGGCTGTGGTGCCAGCTGGCCTGCCGCACCCGCTTTTTCTTTGTGCCGCACAGGCTCGTGCGCTGGCGCCTGCATGCGACCAGCCAGCATCACGGCGTGGGCGGCGGCTACCTGCACGATTACGCCCGCATGGGCCGGGGCCTGGCCCGTCTGCTGGGCCCGGAACTCACGGCCGGTGGGCGGCGGCGCTGGCTGTGGTATCTGCGCCTGCCTGCGGCGGTGCGGCTGGCGGTACGGCTGGGGCGCATGGTCATGTACCAGGGCCTGCGCAGGAGCCTGCGGCAGGTCGCGGAGCGTCTGGGCCGGCGCAGAAGCTGACGCCACCTGCTACGGATCTGTCCCGGTATCGTCCGGATGGTCTTTTTGGATATGGATATGTTCCAGAATGTGGCATGTAGATCAAAAAAATGACCGCAGGGGCAGAAAAAGCACTTTTTTGTGTCACATGGACAGTTACAGGTGGTGGACAGATGGATGCCATGCAGGATCTTGGTGAGCGTATCCGGCGGGTACGCGGGTACACGTCACAGGAAGCTTTTGCCCGGCAGCTCGGTATCAGCAAGGGGGCGCTGGGGTGTTACGAGCGGGGCGTCAATTGTCCCAATGTGGAAGTCATCCTGAATATCTCCCGCTTGTGTCATGTCAGCCTGGAATGGCTCATGACCGGTAAAGGAAACATGGCGGACACGCGGGCCCCGGAAGGCCCTGTTGCGGGAAGCCATGCGGCAGACGGCGCGGCACAGCAGGACAGTGGCGAGACCGGGGAACTGCTGCGCCGCCATTGTGCCTGGCTGCGGCAGCGGCTGGATGCCATGGAGGAGGAACGCCGCGACCTGAGCCGCGAGAACAGGTTCCTCTGGCAGCGCACCGCTGACCTTGGGGAACGCCTTGCCCGGCTGGAACAGGCCGGCGGGGAAGAGGAAGAGACTGCGGCGCAGGATGGTGCGGCATCGTCCCGCAAAATGTGATGCGCGGATGCCCGGCAGAGGCGTCCAGCCGGCCCGGCTGCCCTGGCTGGAGGAGCCTCATTTCCGGCGGGAAAGGTGAAGAAGGAGAACGTTTGTCATGCAGGCTTTGTATCTGGTCACCGGTGGTTGCGGCTTCATCGGTTCCTGTTTCGTTCTGCGGGCCCGTGCCGCCGGCATCCCTGTCATCGACCTGGACAAGCTGACCTACTGCGGCAATCCCGAAAACCTTGCTCCCCTGGATCATGATCCGGGCCATGTGCTGGTGCAGGGCGACATAGCCAACAGGGAGCTGGTGGCCTATCTGCTGCGCACGCACCGTCCTTCGGCCATCGTCCATTTTGCCGCCGAAAGCCACGTGGACCGTTCCATCAGCGATCCGGGTGTCTTCGTGCGTACCAACGTGATGGGGACCGCCAACCTGCTGCATTGTGCCCTGGACTACTGGCAGGGCCTTGCCGGCCAGGAAAAACAGGACTTCCGCTTCCTGCATGTTTCCACGGACGAGGTCTTCGGTTCCCTGGGGCCGGATGACGCGCCGTTCCGTGAGGATACCCCTTACGCCCCCAACAGCCCCTATTCCGCCAGCAAGGCTGCCAGCGATCATCTGGCGCGGGCCTTTTGCCATACCTACGGCCTGCCCGTGCTGGTGACCAATTGTTCCAACAATTACGGACCTCGCCAGTTCCCGGAAAAGCTCATCCCGCTGTTCATCTCCCGGGCACTGGCCGGAGAGCCCATGCCCCTGTACGGATCGGGGCGGAACGTGCGCGACTGGCTGTATGTGGAAGAACATTGCGAGGCTCTGGAACGTGTGCTGGGCCATGGCCTGCCCGGACGCAGCTACAATATCGGCGGCAATTGCGAGCGCAGCAATCTTGAGCTGGTGGACAGCCTGTGTCGCGCGCTGGACAGCGAGCGTCCCCGTCCGGCCGGTTCTTACCGGGAGCTGGTGCGCCGGGTGGCCGACAGGCCCGGCCATGACTGGCGCTATGCCATGGATACCGCACGCATGCGGGACGAGCTTGGCTGGCAGCCGCGTGTGGGGCTGGAGGAAGGCATGCTCCGTACCGTACGCTGGTATCTGGAGCACGAAGGCTGGATGGAGCGGGCCCGCCGGCGCGCGGCCCGATAAGATCTTCCCGGTGGCAGTGCACCGGGAGCGGCATGCAGCCCGGACTGGCTGGCCCCTCAGCCGTCCGGTTCCTGACGGGGTGCGGCCGGCGGCTCCGGTCGCACACAGGCGTGTGTCCGTGCGGGGTATCTCCGCATGCCGCAGGCAGGGGGCAGGCATGCTCCCTGCCGCCCCGCTAACAAGTCATATTTTCCGGCTGTCCCATGCCGCCTGCTGTATCACCTTCCGCAGCAGAGGCGTGATGCGGCAGCACACGGGCACGACATCATACGCCGCAGGACGCGTGTTCGGCACAGCCGTGTCCCTGCCTGCCGGTCTGGAGGCTGCCCGGCGGTCCATGTGTCCGGGCTGCAGCAGACGCCTGCGCCGGGACGCAGCCCAGCCGCAAGGCCGATTTTCCGGGCTGCAGGGTTACCGCGGACTCGTCATGCCCGGGCCGTGTATGCCGCACGGCGGCAGGGGGGAGGAGTGGCCCCCCTGCCTTTTTGCACAGCAGCCTGACGCTGCATCAGTCCCTGATGATGGTCCGGCAGGGCCGTTTTTAGCGAACGAGGCTCCTTCATGAAACAACAACGCAAAGGCATCCTTCTTGCCGGCGGATCGGGCACGCGCCTGTATCCCCTCACGCGCAGCATCAGCAAACAGCTCATGCCGGTCTATGACAAGCCCATGGTCTACTATCCCCTCAGTGTCCTCATGCTGGCGGGCATCCGGGATATCGCCATCATCTCCACCCCCGTCCACCTGCCCCTGTTCGAAGATCTTTTGGGTGACGGCAGGCGTTGGGGCTGCTCTTTTTCCTACATCGAACAGCCCCGCCCCGAAGGGCTGGCACAGGCCTTTCTGCTGGCGGAGGATTTTCTTGACGGATCTCCGGCCTGTCTCGTCCTGGGTGACAACATCTTTTTCGGTCACGGGCTGGACGCTCTGCTCCAGCATGCCATGGCGCAGGGACAGGGGGCCACGGTCTTTGGGTATCATGTTACCGATCCCCAGCGCTATGGCGTCGTGGCCTTCGATGAACGGGGAAGGGCTACCAGCATCGAGGAAAAGCCGGAGGAGCCCCGCTCCAATTTTGCCGTGACCGGACTTTATTTCTATGACGGTGACGTTGTGGACATGGCGCGGCAGGTGCGTCCTTCGGCTCGTGGAGAGCTGGAGATCACGGACCTGAACAACATGTATCTGGAAAAGGGCCTCCTGCAGGTGGAGCTCATGGGGCGCGGCATGGCCTGGCTGGATACCGGCACCCACGATTCCCTGCTGGCTGCCGCCAATTTCGTGCAGACCGTCCAGATGCGGCAAGGCCTGAAGATCGCCTGCCCCGAGGAGATCGCCTGGCGCAAGGGCTACATCTCTGCCGATGATGTGCGGGCCCTGGCCCATGAGATGGATAAAAACCAGTACGGGCAATACCTGTACGAACTGGTGGACATGGGGGGGACAGCATGGAAGTGACGGCAACGGGCATCGAAGGCGTGCTGCTGGTCAAGCCCAGGATATGGGGCGACGAGCGCGGCTATTTTGTGGAGACCTGGCAGCGCCGGCGCTATGCGTCAGAAGGTGTGGATCTTCCCTTCGTGCAGGACAATCACTCCATGTCACGCCGGGGCTGTCTGCGCGGGCTCCACTTCCAGAAGACACATCCGCAGGGCAAGCTGGTCATGGTCTCGCTGGGCGAGGTCTTTGACGTGGCCGTGGACATCCGGCCCGGTTCGCCCACTTTTGGCCGGTGGTACGGTGCGGTGCTCTCCGCGGCCAACCAGCATCAGCTCTGGATCGCTCCGGGGCTTGCCCATGGCTTTGCCGTGCTGAGCGATGTGGCGCACTTCCATTACAAATGCACCGACTATTATCATCCTGAAGACGAAGGCTGCATACGCTGGGATGATCCCGATCTTGCCGTGGACTGGCCTGTATCAGGGCCGCAATGTTCGAGCAAGGACAGGCAGGGTATGAGTTTCAGGGAATACTGCGCCGAGTGTGGCGTCCATATGGGATAGGAGGGCGCCATGTCCCGTACGACGGTCATGCTTACCGGTGGCAAGGGGATGCTTGGCAGGACCCTTTGCCGTGAACTGGAAGGGTTCGAGGTCATCCCCACGGACCTCCCCGAGACGGATATCCTGCAGGAAGACGCGCTTGCCCGCCAGCTGGACAGGATAGCGCCTGATGTGGTCATCCACTGTGCGGCCATGACCGCAGTGGACAGGTGCGAGGCAGAACCGGATCTGGCGTATCGTCTCAACGCTCTGGGATCGGCCAATGTGGCGGCCGCGTGCGCCCGCCGTCATATACGGCTCGTGGCACTGTCCACGGACTATGTCTTTTCCGGTACGGGGCAAAGGCCCTACCATGAGTTCGATGTGCCGGACGGCGGCATCAATGTCTACGGGCAGAGCAAATGGGCAGGCGAACAGGCTGTCCGCACCCACTGCCCGGATCATGTCATCGCGCGTATCTCCTGGCTGTACGGCCCCGGCGGCCCCAGCTTCGTGCACACCATGCTGCGCCTGGCCCGGCAGGGGCACGAGGTGCTCCGGGTCGTGGATGACCAGCGCGGCAACCCTACCAGCACCAGTGCGGTCGCTGCGGCCCTGCGTCACATCCTGCTTCGTCCCGGTCTGGTGGGCACGTTCCATCTGACCTGCGAGGGCGAGACGACCTGGTATGGCTTCGCCCGCGAGATCTTTCGCCTTGCCGGTATGGAGCAGTCTGTAGTGCCCTGCACCTCGGCGGAATATGTCACGCCGGCACGGCGTCCGGAAAATTCCTGCCTTGAGAAGCGCATGCTGCGCCTGCTTGGTCTGCCTTCCATGCCGCACTGGCAGGAAAGTCTGGCGGATTTCATGCGCTCACAGGCCTGCGAGCTGGGCATCCCTGCGGCTCCCGTACCGGATGCCGGCCGGTGATGGCCGGTGCCTCGTCCAGTGGCGGCCATGATGTCAGGGAACAAAAGCCGGAGGGATGTCCTCTGGCTTTTTTGTTGTCAGACAGGCAGGAGGATACGTTGTATCGGGACATCCGGCCGTGCGTGCCGCACCGGGGGAGCGGCGGCGACCGTTGCTCACTGCATGGTCTGAACGGACAAAGACTTTCTCCAGGCCTTTTGCTGGTATCGGTGGGGCCTGTCGTTACTGGGAAGGCGTCAGTTGCGTGTGAAGGCTGATCGGCTCCATTTCTTGACGCCATCAGGGCAAGGCAGTAAGGGAAAACGGACGCTTGTCACCAAAATGTCCAAAGCGCCACAGTTCGACAGATCTTTTGAGGAGGAAACATGAAAAAGATCCTTGCTTTCCTGGTCATGGCCCTGCTGGCCATGCCGCTGGCAGCTTCTGCGTGGACCCCTGACGGCGATGTGACCGTCATCGTGGCTTACAAGGCCGGTTCCGGCACGGATACCGGTGCGCGCCTGCTGGCTTCTCAGGCCGAGAAGTATGTGGGCAAGACCCTGATCATCAACAACCTGCCCGGCGGCGACGGCAAGATCGGCTGGACCGAGCTGGTCAACTCCAAGCCCGACGGCCGCACCATCGGCTTCATCAACCTGCCCACCTTCACCACCCTGGCCGTGCAGCCCGGCTCCACCTTCGCCGTCAGCGACGTGGTGCCCGTCTGCAACCAGCTGAGCGAGACCGGCGTGGTGGTCGTACGCGCCAACAGCCCCTGGAAGAGCCTCAAGGAACTGGTGGATGCCTGCAAGGCCAAGGGCAACCTGCGTTGCTCCACCAACGGTGTGGAAGCCTCCAACCACACCGCTGCCCAGCTGCTGGCCACTTCCGCCGGCTTCAACTACAAGGCCATTCCCTACGGCGGCACCGCCGACCAGCTGCTGGCCCTGCGCCAGGGCGAAGTGCACTTCTCCTGCGCCAAGGTGGCCGACGTGGCTCCCCTGTGCAGCGGCGACAAGCCCGAACTGCGCATCCTGGGCGTGTTCAACACCGCCCGCCTGCCCGAATATCCCGATGTGCCCACCCTGGGCGAGCTGGGCTACTACAAGGAGTGGTACGGTTCCGCCCGCGCCCTGGTGCTGCCCAAGGGCACCCCGCAGGAGATCGTGGACTTTTACGTGGACGCTTTCCGCAAGACCATGCAGGATCCCGCCTGCATCGAGGCTCACCAGAAGGCCGGCATGAGCCTTGATTTCAAGGACAACAAGCAGCTGGCCGAGCTCATCGCCGCGCAGGAGATCTTCTGCCGCGACGTGGTCTCCAAGCTGTACAAGAAGTAATCTCTGTCATGTCCCGGCGGGGAAGAGCGACCTTTCCCGCCGTTTTCCATTCAGGCGGTCCGTATGAAACGATCCGATATCGGCGTGACGGCACTGGTGTATGCCTTCACGCTCTTTTTTCTGTACATGACCCTGGAACTGCCGCCGGACGCGCAGACCTATCCCCTCTGCCTCATCGCCGGCCTGCTGATCCTGAATACCTGCTATCTGGTGCGCTGCCTGTGGCAGCTGCGCCGCCAGGCGGGCATCCACAATGATCTGCCCGATCTGTTCGCGGGCTTCCAGTGGAAGCAATTTGCCTTCATCTGCCTGGGCTGCGTGGGCTACATGCTGCTCATGCATGTGGCGGGCTTCTATATCGCCAGCATCTGCTATCTTGTGGGCACGCTGGCCTTTTTGCGTGTCCCGCGCTGGCATATCGTGCTGACGGTAGTGGTCATGGCCGCGCTCATCTACGCGGTGTTCACGCTTTTCCTCAAGGTCCCGCTGCCTGTGGGCCTGCTGTTCAAGTAAGGGGATCGTCATGACGGATACTCTGGCTCTCATGGCTGCAGGCTTCATGCATGCCATCTCGCCCATCAATCTGCTGGCCATGCTGGCGTCCACCATCGTGGGCATCGCCATCGGCTGCCTGCCCGGCCTTTCCGCCGCCATGGGCGTGGCCCTGCTGCTGCCCGTCACCTTCGGCATGGACCCGGCCACGGGCCTGATCGTGCTGGGCGGCATCTACTGCGGCGCCATCTTCGGCGGCTCCATCAGCGCCATCCTCATCCATACGCCCGGCACGCCCGCCTCGGCGGCCACCGCCATCGAAGGCTATCAGCTCACCCTGCGCGGCAAGGCGGCCAAGGCCCTGTTCACGGCCTGCTTCGCTTCCTTCTGCGGCGGTCTTCTGAGCTGCATTTCGCTGTACTTCTTCTCCCCGCTGCTGGCGCAGCTGGCCATGAAGTTCAAGAGCCCGGAATATTTCTGGCTCTCGCTCTTCGGCCTGACCATCATCGCGGGCGTATCGTCCAAGTCCATCCTCAAGGGCCTCATCTCCGGCGGCATCGGCCTGCTCATCTCCACCATCGGCATGGACCCCATGGAAGGGGTGCCGCGTTTCATGTTCGGGCAGACGACCCTGTATAACGGCGTCAACACCACCTGCGCCCTCATCGGCCTGTTCTCCATGTCGCAGGTGCTCATCCTGGCGGAAAAGCGCATCGTGCAGCGGCCCAGGGCTTCGGCCATGACCGACCGTTTCGGCCTGAGCAAGGCGGAATACAAGCGCATCACGCCCACCATCATCCGGTCGTGGCTCATCGGCAACATCGTGGGCATCCTGCCCGGTGCGGGTGCCTCCATCGCCTGCTTCATGGGCTATAACGAGGCCCGCCGCTTCTCCAAGCACAAGGATGAATTCGGCAAGGGCTCCATCGAAGGCGTGGCGGGTTCCGAGGCGGCCAACAACGCCGTGACCGGCGGCTCGCTCATCCCCACCCTGACCCTGGGCATCCCCGGCGAGTCCGTGACCGCCGTGCTCATGGGCGGCCTTATCATCCATGGCCTGCAGCCCGGACCGGAGCTGTTCACCACCTATGCCGGCATGACCTACACCTTCTTTGCCGGTTTCGTGCTGGTGCAGTTCTTCATGCTGGGCGTGGGCATGCTGGGCTGCAAGGGCTTTGCCCAGATCTCCCGCCTGTCCGATGCCATCCTCATCCCGTCCATCTTCCTGCTGTGCGTGGTCGGTTCCTACGCCATTCACAACAATGTGGTGGAAGTGGCCATCATGCTCATCTTTGGTGTCATCGGCTATCTGGCGCGCAAGTTCGACTTCAATGCCGCCGCCATCGTGCTGGGCCTGATCCTTGGCCCCATCGGCGAACGCGGCCTGCGCCGCTCGCTGCTCATCAGCGACGGGGACCCGTCCATCCTCTTCTCCACGTCCCTGTGCTGGATCCTGATCGCTTTGTGCGTGCTGGGCGTGCTGTCGCCCCTGCTCATGGAGCGCATGGAGCGCCGTATGCGCGAAAGCGCCGAAAGCTAGCGGACGGATGCTTCCCGGCTGTGAAGCCGTGGTGGCGACATGCTGACGATGAAGGCCGGCAGATACCGAAAAGGTGTCTGCCGGCCTTTTTTGCAGGGTGGGGAAGGCTCAGGTGTTGCGGCTGAGCCCGTACTTGCGGATCTTGGCGTACAGGGCGGAGCGGCTGATCTTGAGGATGGTGAGCGCGCCGCCCTTGCCGTCGATGCGCCAGGCCGTATGCTCCAGGACTGCCGCGATATGGGCCTTTTCCATCTCTTCTAGAGAGGAGAGCCGCGCCGGTATGGCGGGCGGTACGGCAGAAGGCGCTTCCTGCGGGACGGCCGGAGGATCGTCGTCCAGGATGTTCTCGTGGAAGAACAAGGTGCGGCCGCCGCTCAGGATCACGGACTGTTCCACCACGTTGCGCAGTTCCCGGATATTGCCCGGCCAGGGCCATTGTTCCAGCAGCCGACGGTTCTCGTCGGAAAAATCCTGCACGCAGGGGCGGGCATGACGGTTGGCGAAGTAATGCAGATAATAGCGGGCCAGCGGCAGGATGTCCTGCCGTCGTTCCCGGAGGGGCGGGATCTTCAGGTAGATGACGGCGACCCGGTAATAGAGGTCCGCCCGGAACCTGCCCTGGCGCACGGCCTCCTTCATATGGCGGTTGGATGCCGCCACGAGGCGGAAATTGATGTTGATGGGACGCGTCCCGCCCACGCGCAGGAACGTCCGCTCCTGCAGGACCCGCAAAAGTTTGGCCTGAACCCGCGGGCTGGCTTCCGTCAGCTCGTCGAGGAAAAGCGTGCCGTTTTCCGCCAGTTCCACCAGGCCGATCTTGCTGCTGATGGCGCCGGTGAACGAGCCTTTTTCATGGCCGAAGAATTCGCTCTCGAACAGGTCGTCCTGAAGGCTGGCCATGTTGATGGTGACAAGCCGCCCGCTGCGACCGCTTTTTTCGTGGATGCGGCGGGCCAGCATCTCCTTGCCTACCCCGGATTCCCCGTTGAGCAGGATGGAGGCATCCGTCCCGGCCACGGTATCTATGTCTTCAAGAAAACGCCGCATTTCCGGTGAAGCGCAGACCAGTTCCTGATGGCCTTCCGGCAGGGGGGCATTGCGCAGCACGCTTTGTTCCGTCTCCAGGACCGTGGTGCAGGACCAGGCCAGGATCCTGCCGATGTCCCGCAGAAGATCCTCACTGAGCATGGGGCGGATCTCTTCCCGGAACGACCCCATGTGACACAGGACGTAGATGCCGTAGGGGCGGCAGTCCACGGGGATGCCCGCCAGGATGACACGGGCACCGCTGCCGCCGCCCAGATTGTCCAGCAGGAGCGGGGAGCCTTCGGCCACGATGCCTGCGATCTCGTCCAGGGTGGAGGGGATGGAGAGCTCCGGCCCGACGGCGGAGCTGTCCTGGCTTGCCAGCTGGCGCAGGGGGGCCGAAGGATGGGATTGCAGGAAAAGGCAGCTGTGCTCCGCTCCCAGGATCTGGGCGGATTCCGTCAGGAGGATGGGCAGGAAGGATTCGAACGAGGTCCGCAGCCGCTGCGGGGCAAAATGTTCACGATAGGCCGCCAGCAGGGAACGCTCGGAGACGGCCTGGTCCTGGCCTTCCCGCAGGTAGCGGGGGATGAGCGGGAGCAGGGATTCCGGCCAGAAGTGATGCTTCAGGTAAGGGTAGACCGCCCAGGCTTCATGGAGCAGCAGGCGGGCCTTGCCTTCATCTTCCGGCAGCAGCAGCTGGGCCAGCAGCAGGCGGCTCTTGCCTGCTTCCAGCGCGTCATGCAGGGCGTCCAGCAGGGTGATGCTGTGGCGGCAGGCCTCGATGGCTTGGGCCGTCTGACCCGCCGCGGCCAGCTGTTTGCCGTGCAGGCGCAGGGCCACGCCCCGCAGCAGACGGTTGGGGCCGTTGAGGCAGCGTTGCAGCTCCTGGGGAAAATCATAGCAGGGCAGGGGAGGAAAGCCCCGGTCATGGAGGGCCTCGAGCAGTTCGAGCACCATGCCGTTCAGATAGGTGGGACGCTGGAAACCGCGCTGGGCCGCCTTGTGCAAGACGTTCTGCAACACATGGTAGGCAGCGTCGGCGTGGCCTTCCCGCATGTGGTAGCAGGCCAGATGGCGCACCGTGGTGACCATGCTCGTGATGTCCGTCTGTTCCGTGATGTCGGAAAGAGCGATATCCAGCTGCTCCAGGGCCTTGTCGCTTTTTCCTGTTCGCAGGTACAGGGAGGCCAGCTGGCTGCGGAGGCTGCGGGTCAGGGACATGTCGTTACGGATGGACGACTGGCGCAGGCGGGAAAGCAGCAGGCTGGCCGCCAGATCGAAGTCGCCGCGGTTGGCCGCGGCAAAACTCCAGTGGCGGACATAGAAAAGTTCGAACAGATGGCGTTCCTGGGCACGCAGCTTGCGGCTGACGCGGGTAAAGATGCTCATGGCCTGATTGTAATCCCCTTCCAGGAAGGCAAGGATGCCCAGGTAGGGGGCTGCGGTCTCGAACAGGTCGGGCTTGCGCAGGGATTCCAGCTGGCGGCGGCCGCGCAGCATGATGGCATGCAGGCGCGGATCATTGTGCCGCGGGGTGTTGCAGACATTGAGCGTCCCGATCAGCAGGTCGAAGAGCGCCATCTCTTCCCTGTCGGCGATGCGGAAGGCCTGTGCCCTGGCCCGGAAGCAGAGGGCGGGAAGTTTCGGGATGAAGTTGCCCGAACAGGTGATGGTCATATGGAGTTCCCGGCAGAGCCGGAGATAGGGGCGCACGGCATCAGCGGAAGACAGGGGCAGGCGGAGCAGACGTTCCGACAGGCAGAGCAGCAGGCCCTTGATGACCCCGGGCCGCAGGCTGTCGATGCGGCGCAGGCAGAGGGCCAGCAGGGCCTCCAGCGCTTCGAGCTCGCGTTCCTGCCCCAGCAGGGCAAGGATCGGGGGCAGGCCATCCGGCTCCGGCAACCGGCGGAATATCGTCCCGGCGGCAGGGTATGCGTCCAGCAGGTCTTTCAGGGGAACGAAGTCCGGCTGCGGAGATGCAGCAGGACAGAAAGCCGTTGCTGCCGTTTCCGGGGGCAGGCCCCCCAGCTGTATCAGCAGATCGGGCTGCCAGCATTCCCCCAGCAGGGCATGCAGGAAATTCCCGCAGTCGTGATGTCGGTACCAGTCATTTCTGTACATAGCTCGGCCCCCTCCACCACGCAGGCTACCTGTCCTTTTTTCGGAATACAAGATACAAAAATGTATTTTTTAAGCACAAAAAATCACAAGT